>JBDLTI010000036.1:0-17569 GCA_039805865.1 Pseudomonadota bacterium
TTAGCTGGTATCAGTCGAATCTTGCCCCGCTTCTTTTCTAATGTCTTGACGGTGAACTGTCCGTCGAGGGCGACGATAACCACCCGGCCATCGGTTGCAGTCATGGATTTATCCACCACCAGAATATCGCCATCATGGATACCCGCATCGATCATGCTCTCCCCTTTGACCTTCAGCAAGAAGCTGGCCTCTTTGCGCGGCATGAGAAAGTCGTTCAGATCCAGGCTTTCAACCACGTAGTCATCGGCTGGGCTGGGGAACCCTGCCCGGATGGTGTGGCCGAAGAGTGGTACTTTGAAGGCGGGTGGGTTCTCGGCCAGTTTGACCGGGGTCAGATGGCTAGGCCAGGTTGGCTCAACCTGGCGTTTCTGGGCCAGTTGTTTCTCCAATTGGTTCAGAAAATCGATGACCACAGGCTTGGCGCTCTCGGGAACCCGCATAATCGCGGTTGGTTCGCCGAACTTGGCTTTGCGGCCTGCTCCGACTCGAGCGCCTCCGTGGGATTTCTTAGATTTTTCCATGGCAATCTTGATTTCGTATTTTTTCAAGATTGTGGCACAAAAAACTCCGATCCAAAAGTTCTGGCTTTTGCTACTTGAATAAGGATGGTTCTAGTGGCCTCTGAAGTCTAACGGCATGGTTTCCAGTTCGCTTCATCAACCCAAGAGCTATTTCCTACTTGCAGAGTCGCATTGTCTAAACTGAATGAATTCTCTATAGATGTCCCAACATCATCTATACGTGCCGTGATCTTCGAAATCAGCACCTTCAATTTGTTTATTTTAGGGTTTCTTTCTTCAAAGTTTGCTTGGACAAACCAGACACCCGCCAGATGAGACCCATACAAAGGGTGCCCCATCGACATGCCAACTACCTGCCTAGATGTTCCTTGGAAAGTTGCACACAAAGCAGAACCAGGCGTTAAAGATTTCAGCCATTCCGTGTGTTGCGTCTCAGTCTTTTGTTGAAGAAGCGTTTGCTGTCTAATGTCCTCTTGACGTCGGTTTTCTTTATCTTTTAACTGCTTGCCGATGGTTCGGTCGTATTCAACTTGGCGCCGCTTCTCGAACATCTCGTGCTCTTTCGTAATTTTCGCAAGCTGGATCTTGGCTAGCGCGAGCTTTTTACTATCTTTGCACTGATCTTTTGTTTCATAAATATTCACAATAAGACTCGCGGCCCACTGTGCGTAAGCCGGAGGAGACGGTGAGTTTAAAGGCTGTTGTTTAATGTCAACATTCGTTGCCAGCTTCGCCCATTTGATCGCCTCCGTGCAATTTTCTGGTGTGTCCGGTGCCTTCCCGCTTAAATAGCGTTGCGCTAGGTAATACTGCGCATAGTTGTCTTGAGCACCGGCTGTTTGAGCAGTTTGTATCGCTTCCGGTAGCGGAACGAATCGGCCATTTCTAGCCGATTCATTGTTTAAATCTTTTTGGACTTGCTCTTGAAAAGGATTGCTAGGCTGGCTCGATATATTCGATTTTTTTGCAGTCCCACACCCAACTAAGAGCATTATCAGAATCGCGACTAGCGATACTTTTTTCATAGGATGATCTCCGTAGCTGTAGTTATTGCGGCGGCGGAAGCTGTGGATAAAGTTTTGCCGTTTCGTTGATCGATGCGTTTTTCGCTTTCAACCGATCCTCAATGCGCGCTATGGCTTCCCGGTCGGCGTCAGAGATGGGCGCTTTCGGTTTCATGAGTAATGACAGGTTTGCAGCGATTTCCTTCGCAATTACTGGCATCAAGGCTTCTTGCTTATCCATCTCTTGATTGGTCAGCACGAGCGTCCAGAGCGCCACTCGATCCTTGTTGTAGAAGGTGTCAGCACTGGTTTTGATGGCGATGACGTTATTGGGGGGCTTGGCCAATAGACCTGGATCGATCTGGATGCTTTGAAACCAGCTGGTGTCTTCCTTAGAGAAGTTTCCATATTGGGCACCCATTCCGTACATGGTCGTGGCCGTTACCGGTACTCCGGCCAGCAATCCAACGCCCATCACCAACACTTGTCCAGCCATTCCAAGGAAGCCCTTCGGATCAAACTCCTTGCCGTCTTTTTCGGAGTTTTCTTTGTTCAGAGCCACAAAGCTGTCCCAAGTTCCTGCATAAAGGATACGGCTCTGCATACCACTCTTGCCAAGAACATCCTCCCTGGCCTCTTTGTCGTAAAACTTAGCCCGCACATAGTTAAATCCTTGGGGGGCTAACTTCTTAGCCACTTCTTCACTAAGTACGCCTGAAGCTTCTGAGGTTGTGTTGGGGGGCACGAATAATACGGGACCCAACGCCTGCACTTGACCGGGAATAGCATTTGTCATGAAGACGTATGAAATACCTTTGCCATCGGTTTTTTTTAGAGTGCGCAGTGGCTGTTCAGGAGGCTTTGTCGTTGCGCACCCAGCCATGAACAGCACAAGCGCGACACATAGAATTTTTTGGATGATCGCCATATGAAAGGAACTTGGTGGCTTACCTTTTAGTGAAATAAAGTTTTTTTCCACAAGTTCCGCAGAAATGCGTACGCCTCAAAGGCGTGGCACCAAAATCCACTAGAATTTTTTTTGATCCGCAAACCCGGCACACAACATCACCTCTTATAAGTGGTACTTCTTTCACGTACCACTCATAGTCTTGATCTACACAACAGGAAATATTTAGGTAAGTAAACTCAGCACTTGGCTGATTGACCGGCCGATTGTGCGGGTTAAGTGCTTGAACGATTTTCCGTAGTATTGACATGGCATTACCAGTACTCTTGTCGTTTTGCATATTATACTATGAAGACGACTTAAGAGCAATGCCGGATATTCCAAGTATGTTAGGAGATCCGGACTACTCTGAATTGGCAAGCGCGTTTGGTCGAACCTTACGTCGGCTTAGACGTGGAGCAGATTTGACACAGGAACAAATGGCATTTGAAGCCAACCTGCAACGAAACTACATCTCAATGCTGGAATTGGGTCGCAATCAACCAACAATCACTACTCTGTTCAAGCTTGCAAGAGTTCTCAACTTAACCCCAGAAGAGATGATTGTCTCCGTCAAATCCGAGTTGAATGGGGTCAAAACGAATCTCTGATCGTGGCGCTCAATATCTAGACCTTAGCTGCTGAGTTGGGCGTGCTCGATCCGAATGCGCCTGGCCGCTCTGTCGAGATCGGCATCGCCGATGACACCGTCCAGATAAAGTCGAGCCAAGATCGCTATCGGCATAGGTATTTCCTGGCCGCGCTCGATGCGGCTACCGGATCGCTGGTTGACACCGAAGCGGCCCCAGAACACGGCCTGGTTCTGGTTCAGGTCGTGTCTTATGTCGGCAATATGTCGTAGCTTCATGCCGCCAGTCTGGCAGACCTGTCAGCGCAAATCAGCAGGCAGAACTACTAGGTCGATCCTAATCAATGCTTTTATCACCTACTATTAATATCTTCATACCAAGATAATTAAAACTTTAATATGCGAAAGGTTCCACAAAAGGTTGAACAGAAATCGTTGCAACAGATGATTTCGTTTACCCATTCGACATACCCGACCGACTGTGCCTCGCCGAACTTGATAAGCGCTGAGGGAATTGAGGAGTTTCCGGGTTTTAGCGGCACTGGCTTTTTCGCACGGCGTGACGATGAAGTCTTCTATGTGACCGCCCGCCACTGCCTGTCTAAAGACCCTGATGCTGATATTTCCAGTCTCGTACAAAGGCTGCATGTTCCGTACACGCTGACGGCTTCAACGGAGTCAACGAACGACCATGTTCAGTTCGGTGAGGTCATTTCGTTGAAGCACGATTCCGATGAGATACCTGGCAAATTCGTGGATGTGTTGGTAATAACGATTCTTCGACCGACAAACACCGGCCCCTATGAGACGTTGCTTGCGCGCGCCATAAAACTGCCGCCTAAAGGGCATTGGCTCGACAATTTCGTGCAGCATCCGACTGTTAAACCTGACTTTGATAACGGAAAGGGAATTAGATTCACGGCGATTGGCTACCCAAAGGAAGGCACCTCATCGGACATCAAATATCCTGAAGGGAAGCCTATCCAGATCGTAACCCAACCAGCTAAGATCGATGGCTTTCTTGGCAAGGGCACTGGCATAGACCGCTACATGATGAACGACATTTCGTGGGACCTCGACCTGAATGGCTTTAGCGGTTCACCGGTCATCGTTGGTTTTAATAACGAAAACGGCCAAAACTATGCGCTAGCAGGCATGCTAGTGTCGGGTGGCTCAAAAAAGGCGCAATTTATCCGTATTAGCTTAATCACAGAAGCGCTAAAGACCTAAAGGTTTTAGCGAGGTGCGATGCTCAATTAAGTTTGGGCAGCTGAGGCGTGCTACCTGACTGCATCTGACCGATTACTGACTAATTTGAATAGCATTATGGAGACTTAGGGAGATCAGCAGCTATCTCTGGAAATAGGAAAGCTATCAGAGCATCATGTCGTCTGTCGGGGGCGAATGCCGCATCTCCTTGAACCCAAGCTTCTCGGTATGTTTTGACTTTCACAGACCTCCACTTTTCAGTCTTGTCCTCCGCCACAATTTGCGAACCGCGCCCATGAGCAGCAAGCATAAGCTTGAATGCCCAAAGGTGCCCCTTGTGTTTATCAAAGACATGGTGGGCAATCTTGACGAGGTCAGCGTAACGCCAGCCGATCGGACGGCCTTCGGCAGCTGAATAGAGGGTATCGAGGAGGGCAACCAGTCCGTGACCATCGTCAGGCCATCTCGGAAGTTCGATCCTGCGATCAGAAAACCGTCTTCGCAGATCGAGCCATTGTGCATCGTTATGCGTACCATTTCTCGCGATCCAGTACCTTCGGAAGTCGCGGCGCAGAGGCCAATCTTTCGTTAGCGCCTCGCAGCGCTCTCTCGCTGCATCAGCGTCGAAAAAGAATGCTCGCTGATGAACCTGTTCCAGTATTAGTTCGCTGAACCGGACATGCTGACGCTTCTGGCTCCAAAGAATTTGACCGTCCTCGAATAACGGTTCAGACCAGGCGCATTCAAGAACGAGCGAACCGGCCGCCGTGGATGCCACGAGAGTATCCTCGTTTGCTACGAAGGCATTACGGTTATTGTTGTAGAAGACGTCTTCCTGTGTGAGTCGGGCATCTCCCATGTCAAAATGGTTGAACACCCAGAACAGAAGACCGCCGTTGCGTAAGTAGAACTCACGGCGTTCCGCGATAACTCGTAAGAATGTAGTGGAGAGTTGCACCTCGAATGCGACGGGTAGAAACCCCTTCCAAACGGCACGCACATCGGGCTTACGATGAGTGTTAGACTCTTCTCCTTTCCACACCCGTTCAATCTCTACATCTGAAAAGTTGGGGTCCCCCCTAAGGCACTCAGCGATGATCTCCTTCATCCTTATGTGTGCTGCCGACTCCCGAGCTCCGTCGTATTTCATGGCGAGGATACGTTCTTCACTCAAGTCACCCTTGGTTCGAACCGGGCATCTTCCATCCTCGATCTCGTGTCGTAAATAGAACTTTCTCTCATGGGTAAGTGAGACCATATGGACAGGCACATTGCAGAGTGGACATGCCAGTAGCGGAGCTCCCGCCGCTATACCCTGCTTCAACGCCAATCGTAGCTGCAGAGCCTTTTCGTAATCCAGACCGATCACGTTCTCCACAGAGCGGATTTCCCCGGTTTCAAGGTCAAGTACTTCAGCGATCTCCGGCGCGGCAACGATGAGGGAGGTTGTTTGCTGGTTGACCATTTGATAAGAATACATCGAAACGTTAACTAACTGTTCGTGTTAAAGATTTTGTCTGTCTTGGGTCCGTGCCAACATTGAGTTAATGGTCAGCACACCTAAACAGGCCAGCGTAATGACTATCGCGCCGGCAATGGCCGCCTGCGTGTCGAGCTGCCAAGCAACAATCCATACGCAGGCACTTAGTGTAGAGGCCCAGATGAATATCAACATCGTTTCTGTCCTATGAACAGCGGGGTCGAATACTCACATAACATTGGATTATGATGCTCTCGCTTTTGGGTCATTTGCTCCGATTTCCATGGGAACTTCTTCCGGTTTCCCCAAGAAACTGCAGTGTTCGGCTAACGGTAGGCCGTGTTCTTCGACGTGGCGGTTCCAGCACTCAATCGCCTTGGCGTTTTCGGCCATCCACTTCTTGGCTTTGTCGGATTGAGTCATTTTTTCCTTTCGGTCGAGTTGGCGTTCCAACTCGTCCAGGTCTGTTTCTCGGGGCGGATTTTCGCGCATCCATTCGTCGGCACGCGCCAGCTTGGCCTTCATTTCCGGGGTATGGAGCCAGCGCTCTTTTTTGGGAATCATCTTTTTCATGGTGATTAATCTCCAATCAGCTCATCGCGTTGGCGGTTAAAAGAGCCCGCAATGTCCTTGGGGAGCGGCTTGCCGGCCAGCGCAGCCTCGCGAAAGCGTGGCTTTTGTTCGTCGGTCAGTTTCAGTGTGGTAAGTAAATGTCGCAGCGTCGCTCGTTGTTCGGGTGTGGCTTCGGGCGGGGATGCCCAATTGCGCGGGTCGAGTTCTGGCCGGTAATCATCGTCGAAATACTCGTTTCTGATCTGGTGGTACAGCGCTTCGACCGCTGCATGCATTGTCTCGCCGCTTCCGGTGAGATGGGGACTCTCGCAGGTCACGGCGACCGTTGAAGCATCCTGCTGGACCGAATAGCTACCCAGAGGGTCAAGGGGTTCTAGGTCGTTGAGCTTGAGTTCGTCGGTCTGTTCGGGATCCATGCCTTGCCGGAGCATGGTCAGGCGAAAACTTCGTTTCCAGTCCAGCCAAATGTTCGTGCCACCGGAGGCGATCAGGTCGTCGCTGATCTGGTCGGCCTCGGACCAACCACAATTCTTTTTGACCATCGTACGTAGTTCGGGCGGTAGCGGAACCTGGTTGTCGCGGTAGGCGTGACTGTACGACTCAATGGCGTCTCTGAACGCGGTATCGAGATAGGCTTGGTGGTTCAAATTGAGTTGCATGTGGGGGCTCCTAAGTTGGGTACATTCCTCCTGACCCTCATTGAAGAGGGGGAGTCATCCCATGTTGAGCCCCAGTACCGACTTCCGCCTGGGTGAGGTGTTACGAACGGGTCGGCTACTTGCGTATTCTAGCGCCAAGTCTTCAAAGGTCAAATAATCTTTGGTAGTTTCTGCTGCAGATCATGGAGCGGGCAAACCACCTGTGTGGCTGGTTCGGTCCTGCTGCGCTGGCCTCGCCTGCCGAAGATGCAAGCGGGTCAAGTGACATTTCTACCGCCGAAACTGTAGCGTCCGAAAAGTTCTGGCATAAGTTGGCAGGCGCTCTCCCGCTAACTTGACGCGGAGAGCATCCAATACACTCCACGGCACTGGGTGGGGTTGGTTTTCACGCCACCCGGTTGCCTCACGGCGAGTGGCCCCCGGCAAGGCCGCCGGAGGCGAAGCTGCAACTAACCAACAACCGCCAAACAAGGCTTCTGGGTTTCCGACTTAGTGTCCCGGGGCCCCGTCGGTTTTTGAGTAAGCGAAGCGCACAAAAAAACGAACGGGCAGGGACAGTTAGTCGGCGCGCATCCCCCGACGAGCGGCAGCGAGGAGAGCCGATAGGCGGGGGCAAAGCGCACAACCCGCAGGGCAAAGACATTCGAGCGAACGCGAGGATGTCTGAAGTCGACGCAATTATCGACGACGCGTAGCGAGGCGAGAATTGTGGCGATGTGTCCGCTTTGCCCCCGCGTAGCGGGGATGCGCGGCAAGGGGAGCATGCTCCCCGCGCAGGGACGCAAAGCGGCCCGGAGTATGGGTTTGCGCTGTTTTGAGAAAAGCGAAAAACAAGCGTGATGCATGGGAAGTTGTTCCCCATGCATCAGTCACATCGGGCGACCGAGCCTGTTCCATTCAGCGACCGACAGAAACGGGATTTTTTGGCCGACCTCGCGGAAATTCGCAACGACAAAAATGCCGTTTCTAGCCCGCCGGAAGCCTGTCCAAAACGGCGTCTCTGGGAAACCGGATTCGAGATCGACGAAACGGGGCTCACCAAGGATGTCCGGCCAATCGTTGACCCCGACCTCAATTGTGTGACTCTGATTTTTAAACCATTTTTTTGTCGAATTGTTCAAGAAAAATGACCGCCGCATCCAACCGGTTTTTTCGATTTCTAAAAGTTCGTCGTGAAGTTTTCTGGCACGCTCGATACTCGGAAACCCAATGACTACCCTACCCGCGCATCCGAGGTGGATGATCTTGCGGATGAACCGATACCGCTCAACATCCTTAGTCTTGGGTGAGCGCTCAAACTCGAAGAAAACCTGACCGGCCTTCGTCGAAAGAACCGCATCAGGCAGAAAGCTTTCGAGCACACCGCCAAACATTTTCTCGCGCTCTTCTGGCGGTCTATTCAGAATTGAGTCCGATGAGTAGATTGACCTTATCCGCCCGGGGATCGGCTCCAAAATTCTGGAGACTTCCACCGTTAAACTTTCAACCAGAAGATCGTGCGCCGCCTGGTGGTAGCGAGGTGTTGCTGGCCGGAATTCTGCTGCTGCCCCCGACGCTCGGGCTAATCGTCGCCCGCGTGCGGCCAGCTCAACTACGGTGACCATTCGACCAGCTGCTCTTGGATCAACACGAAAGCGCACCCTGTTTGTCTGAATCACCCCGGCCTTGGCAAGCTCGGCAAGATCATTTTTGGCAGCCCCGTTCATCAACAAAATTTCTGTGGTGCTGAGGCCAAATGAGGACAGTAAGCGTAGCACCATCTGCTTTCTGATTCGGGGCTGAGCAAGGCCGACACGAACCTGCCCTGCTGCTCCCCGAGCAGCGTTCAGCACGGCCATATGGGGCCGATTGGGATGGTTTTGCTTTGCGGGTTTAGGGTTGTTACTCATGGTTTTTTGTTGTTATGGAGTGGGTTAGAACCGCCTCTGTTTGTGTCAGAGGCGGCATGGGGGAGATTGGTGCACGGTTAATACCAGCCAATGAATCAACCTGGTTCCATTTTTCATAACGAACTTGAGGGATATGTCTTAACAAAATAAAGTCGGATGTACTCCAAGCATTTTTTTGTGAGCCTCGACTTCCCCCATGGTTATCTCCGAAGTTTTTTATCTACTACGGAAAAAGAATTAGCCTTCTGCGCGCAGAGTGCTTCATTCCAGTCTTTACATCCGTGTAATGGGAGCAGGCGCTCAACTGAGATTCCGAGACCCTCAGCCATCCGCTCCCCTGCTACATCCGCGTCAAACGCAGCCATAACCACATAGCCCCGGCTTCGGTATTGAATCGCCAGCTCCCTAGCCAGAACATTAGCGTTGCCGGCCAGCGACACGACTTCACCTGTAAATCCGATCGTTCTTAGACTGAGAGCGTCAACAGCCGATTCAAGAAAAGCAACTTTGAGCGGTCCAACCGTTGAAAGAATGAATGGAGACTTTAGCCCGCGCGCGCCATGGAATTTTTGCTGACCAGTTCCTCTTAACTCTGCGCCCTCTCCCTTACCAAGCAGGAAAACAGCGTTTGCATGTACATCCGCATATATTCGACCCGCATCATGTAACTTATCGATAAGCAGTTGGTCCAGACAACGTGTTTCAGACAGGTATCGGCGCACACGAGGCCAATTCGCATCTACGGGAGCCGGGATTTCAGACATCATTTTTTTGGCGGCCTCGGATGCTTTCCATGAACAGTGTCTTTCATCAACCGCCACCTTTCCTAACTCGGCCGATAACCAGGCCACAGCGCCTTTGAAATCAGTTGTGTTCAGCAGCATGACCAGATCAATTGCACCTCCGCCACCCTTGCTGCAATCGTGACAGTAAAATTTCTGCCCCGTGACAGTTAGTCGCCCGATTGGTGTTTTCCAGTTTTTTTTGTCGGCCACATCAGGACTACACCCCAATGCCAACAATAAATTGGGCAACTTGATTGAACGTAAAGCCTCCAAGTTCATGATTTTCTTTCCGTAGTAGATCCTTTTATATTTCGCATGCTCTTACCCCCAATGAATAGTGAACAAGAACATCAAAGCCTTATGCAGCAAGGCTTTGACCGGTCTTTTTAGGGGGTGAATAACGTGGTGAATAAGGGTGAACAGCGCGAGCCTGTCCAATCAATCTGCTCGCTGTGGCCCCGATTTCATCACCCTCGTCTGCCAAGGTTTGTAGAACGATATTCAGCTGATGGCTGCTGATGCCCTTCGCTGCCGACCGCAGTACTTCCGCCCGGCTAACCGTATTCGGACTTGACGCCAACCTCGCCCGCACCTTCAGGAGAATCGCGTGCCATTGATTGACGGCTGTGTATTCCGACATGCATCTATGGAGATCCGATAAATGTCGGTCTATCACTCGTAGCGCGAGGGTCAAGTTACCCGCATCGACGTTTTGGCTGCCCGACAATATTGAAAAAACCGTCGCATATTTGAAAGAAACGAACGCCGCCCGCCGGAAGTAGCTCTCCTGCGCTGGCCCGCGCTTAAATCTCTCGTGGAACCAAACGTCAAAGGCTCTCATTGCAGCCGGTGTAACCACAAGCTCATGAGGCCGCTGGAGTATTTCAGCCCACTCAGCATCAAAACGCTCCCGAGCCGCTTCGCGCACCCCTCCAGCAAATGAATACCAACTAATTCGATGTTCCGGTCGATCATGTGCCAAGATGAACTGGAATCGCTGCATCAAACCATTCTGGTAGTCATCCTCGTCGATGACTTTGAAGAACGAGGCATCTACCGCGCTTCCATAGAAGCTCATCGTGACGGGGGGCGTTGCTCGCTCGCCGTCTTTTTTTGTTGAACGAACCAAGCTGCTCCCACCATACGTTCTTAGTAGCTGATCTCGCAACTCTTCGCCTGATTCTTTTTTCAGGGTGCGGAAGAGCTCGCCCACCTCGTCTCGAATAAATGCGGACCGAGCGCGCCGATACGACAGCTCGGGATCACCTGCATCAACACAGTAATATTCATGGAGCGCTGCAGCAGTAATAGTGTCTGGTAGTCGCATTGGCAATACGTTCTGTAGAACACATTGACTGACGTCTTCCAGGAGGAGCGTCTTACCGGTCCCGCTGGGTGCCAACGTGATTACCCAAACGTTGGGCTGGACGAATTTTCCGTCTGGAAACTTGCACCCGAACCCTTCCTGCGTCAGTCGAGCTCCAACCAGGGCAAGGGTCGAGAAGTACGCGAGAGATGGCGGAAGATCAGTGCATCGGCCCGCGATCCTCACAACATCCTCTAAGACAGTCCCTGCAGGGCAGTACTCAAGACAATCAAGCTTCTTGTCTGTCACAATGCTTTCGTTTGCTACCTTGAGTTGTGCATACGCCTTGATTTGATCTGCGCTGGTCGGCTTGAGTTTGATTCGGACGTGGGGCTTCATTTTGCGCCCCCAATATGCCCGGCCACATAACTGTCAAAGTCGGATGGCAGGAATCGAATCGCTGTACCAAGCCTACGCGGCGTTGGGAATGCCGCATCTGTTCTCATTAATTTATAGATGTGGCTTCTTGAACACTGCAGGAAGCCACACGCATCTGCAATCGTCCACAACCGGACGGTATCGTTGTTTTTCATGTTTGTACCCCTTACCCGATTTCTCGGGCTTATTTATTCGTTCCGCTGGCCTGTGCCAGCCCTAATCAGATCGAACGAATAAACGGAGGGGCGTTGGGAGGTGATGCCAGGGCTGCAATTAGCCCAGTGCTAATGATCGGCAGCCCAATTGCCTGAAATGACCTCAGCAGGATTGCTCGGAAGGCAGGCATGACCACTACTATTGGCTTCGAATGGCGTATTGCTTTGCCCATGACGGCCAATATCAACTCACCTTGCGCTTGAACAGCACAATACCCAATCAGCCCTGCCAAGATGATGCCAACACTGTCAGACAGTCCGGGCGTCAACACAAACACGCAGATACCTACCACTGCTGCCAAGAGCAGTAGGATGGTCGTTAGTGTCTTCGTTTGGCCTCTCATGTTTTTCATCATACGCGCCAGAATGAAAAAATCGCCAAATTTTTTCGATCAATTTCATGGACTATACGATATGCAACAAGAGATGCCTTTATCCAGAGAGAAAAAACCAATCAGAGCTATAGCGGTTTTAAATTGGCTACCTAAATGGCCACCTGGAAACATGAAAAAACCCGCAGAGCCTTTAGCCATGCGGGTTTCGTCATGAATCTTGGCGGAGACGAGAAGATTCGAACTTCCGATACCCTTTTGGGGTATGCTCCCTTAGCAGGGGAGTGCCTTCGACCACTCGGCCACGTCTCCAATCCGGCAAAACCGGAGGCTGAATTCTAACGGCTCAGCCCCGCCGGGTCAAACTTACTTTGCTTGATCGAGGCCAAACACGCGGTGCAGAACGCGCACAGCCAGTTCCAGATACTTTTCATCCAGAATGACCGAGATCTTGATCTCGGAGGTCGAGATCATCTGCAGGTTAATGCCCTCTTCTGCCAAAGCACGGAACATCTGGCTGGCAACACCCGGGTGCGAGCGCATGCCCACGCCAACGGCTGAGACCTTACAGATTTTGCTGTCGCCAACGACTTCACGGGCGCCGATGTGCTTACGCACATCTTCCAGAATGCCTTTGGCTTTTTCGAAGTCACCACGACCAACGGTAAACGAGAAGTCGGTGGTGCCGTCATGGCTGGTGTTCTGGATGATGATATCTACGTCGATGTTGGCATCGGCAATTGGGCCCAGCACCTGATACGCGATACCAGGTTTGTCTGGCACACCCAGAACGGTGAGTTTGGCTTCATCGCGGTTAAAGGCGATGCCGGAGATGATGGCTTGTTCCATATTGCTATTGTCCTCAACTGTGATGAGGGTGCCTTCGCCACCCTGACCGTATTCTTCAAAGCTCGACAGTACGCGCAGCTTGACCTTGTATTTACCGGCAAATTCCACCGAGCGGATCTGCAGCACCTTCGAACCCAGGCTGGCCATTTCCAGCATTTCTTCAAAGGTAATGGTATCCAGCTTGCGGGCTTCTGGCACAACGCGCGGATCGGTGGTGTACACCCCATCCACGTCGGTGTAGATCTGGCATTCGTCTGCCTTGAGGGCAGCGGCTAGTGCAACGCCGGTGGTATCCGAACCGCCACGCCCCAGCGTGGTGATGTTGCCCTTTTCGTCGACACCCTGGAAGCCAGCAACCACCACAACACGGCCAGCCTTGAGGTCGGCCCGCATCGGTGCGTCATCGATCGAGAGGATGCGCGCCTTCATGTGGCTGTCATCCGTGAGGATCTTGACCTGACCACCGGTATAGCTGACTGCATCAACGCCGATTTCTTTGAGCGCCATGCACAGCAAACCAATGGTGACCTGCTCGCCGGTGGACAGAATGACGTCCATTTCGCGCGGATCCGGGTTGTCTTGTAACGCTTTAGCCAGGGCAATGAGGCGGTTGGTTTCGCCACTCATGGCGGAAACCACGACCACGACATCGTGTCCGTCTTTGCGGAAGGCCGCAATACGACGAGCAACGTTCTGGATGCGCTCGGGGTTGGCGACCGAGGTGCCGCCGTATTTCTGAACGATGAGAGCCATCAGTAGGTCTTATAGATGTGATTGAACAAACGGGGAAATTATAGCCCACTTTTAGCGGCAAGCCCCATGGATTAAGGCGATGCGGCTCAATCCCACATACTTGAAATTGTGGCGGCGCACCATTTTTGTGCTTAAAAGTTTGACATTGATCAAAGTCTGCCTAAATTGGTAAGTGGGGTAGGAGAATAAAAATGACGACATCAAATCGAAAGCGGTTGAAAGGTCAGGTGGATGCCATATCAAGTGCTGCGCCTTTAAAAGGTGCCCTGTCCCAGCCCCCCAAAGAATTGCGTAGCAAACTGGGGCTAACCCAGGGTGGGTTTTGGGCGCCGGTCGGCGTTTCGCAAAGCGGTGGTTCTCGATACGAGACTGGTAGAAAGCTCCCCGCATCGATTAGTACCCTGCTTCACCTGGTTCACATTGAAGGTATTGATCTGAGCAAGCTCAAGGGCACCCATGCGCTCGTTGGTCAGTATTTAAGTGAAACGGATCCGACAACCTTTGAGCAGTTACTTAAAGCCGCTCAGGCGACTGATCGTTAGTTAGATACTGATCTGAACCTTAACGCCCGTGGCACGGATGCGTTCAGCCCACGCTGTCATGGCGTCCACAGCCAAAGCTTTTAAATGCGGCGCTTCTGGCTGTAAGGAAGGCCGCGCCAGACCATAAAGATGAACCCCTTGAATCTGATGGGCGTTACGTGCCACAAATTCCAGATAGGCTGTTTCATCTTCAGCGCCGGGAGCTTGTCCATCCCATGCCACCCAACAGGTTTGCAGCCATACTGGTGCCAGCGAGCAGGCGACATCCAACCGATGCTGAATCTGTTCTGGCTTATAACTAATACCGTTGATCTGCTTCATGGATTCTGGCAACAAACGGTCGACCTTGAACCAGACAACCCCGCCCGCTTCATTCAGGGCACGGATGCCCTCCTGAACTTCAGGGCGCAGCATGAGGCTTCCGTTGGTGATCAGCACCAACAGAATCTTCAGGCCATGGGCATCACGCTGACGTTGGGCGATTTCTACAGCCTGCAAAAACTGTGGTGAGCTGGTTGGCTCTCCGTTTCCAGAAAAGGCGATGTCGCGAATCTCACGCATGGCCGCTGGTGTATCCGGTGGGATCATCGGACTCAATGCCGGGTTGTCGAGTAAGCCTTTTAGCTCGGCTTCAAGCAATGGTAGGTTAACTTCCGGGGCATCACCCCGATGTAATCCCGGTACCTGGCAATAAGCACAGGCCCAGTTACAGGCGTTGTTGGTGTTGAGGTTGATGCCGATCGAGATGCCCTGCATCCGGCGCGAGAGCACCGGGTAGACATAGGTGAGATTCAGAAAATCCGGATCATGGTCGCTAAAGGTGAGCCAGCGCACAGGCTGAGGGCTTTTGTCTTTGGACGGATCATTCGGGGTAGTCATGCTGCAATGATACAATCTGCCACCTGTTTTAGCCCGGAAATTGCCCTATCATGCGCATCACCCGTCGGCTGGAGTTTGACGCCGGCCACCGCATTCCTGATCATCGTAGTCAGTGCCGTCATATGCACGGGCACCGCTATGCGTTGGAAATTACCCTGTCGGGCGATGTGATCGAGCGTAATGGGGATCCGGCCAATGGCATGGTCATGGATTTCGGAGACATCAAAACCATTGCACTGCATGAAGTCGTCGAACAGTGGGATCACGCGTTTCTGGTATACGCCGGTGATACCGAAGTGCGTTCACTACTGGACAAGATCCCCGGCCATAAAACCGTCGTGCTGGATGTGGTGCCGACTGCCGAGAATCTGGCGACCCTCGCCTTCCGCCTGCTAGCACCGCATTACACCCATGCCTACGGTAACAATTTGCAACTGGTTCAGGTGCGTCTGTATGAAACGCCGAACTGCTGGGCTGATGCGATTGCCCCCATCGACTTCGTCGAACCCAAACCTTAAGTTTCGAATACGGGTTAAGTAACCCGCTGATAGACCCTGGCAAACCGGCTATGACCACACACCCCGAAATCTCCGGGGCCGTATTGCATCAGCCAATCGCCTGCCTCACCCCTTAAAACATCTCGTCCCGCCGAACGGGCTGCGGTGAAGGGTTCATTAATCTGCTTGGCAAGTACCTGCACAGGCTTGGCGGTATAAGAGCCATCACTACCTTCTATCGTCGGCGCGACGGGCTGGTACTTCGCATTGAACTTATCCCGGTCGACGCTCCAACGATCTCCCGTGCAACCGGTGATGATGGCATCACCGATCTGATACTTATTCGGACCTTCGAGGCTGATGAGTTCACCCGGCTCCCAGGCGAACAACACCTGCACCACTTCGGTTTTAATGAAGCGACCTGCCTCGGGGTCTTGCGTGAGATCGATGTTTTTTAATTCGAGCATGCGTCACTCAACGGTTCACATCAACCACCACACGGCCGCGCACTTTGCCTTCCAGCAGTTGTGCACCCACATTGATCGCTTCAGCCAAACTGATTTCAGCTGTATTAGCTTCGAGCTTGCTCACATCCAGATCTCGGGCCAAACGCTGCCAGGCTTCCATACGTTTCTCGGAAGGTGCCATCACACTGTCGATACCGTACAGGGTGACACCACGCAGAATGAACGGCATCACCGTTGATGGAAAATCCGCGCCACCGGCCAGACCGCACGCCGCCACCGCACCACTGTACTTCGTTGTGGCACAGGCATTGGCCAATGTGGTGCTACCGACCGAGTCGATCACACCCGCCCAGCGTTCTTTGCCGAGCGGCTTACCCGGTTCCGAGAGTTCCTTGCGGTCAATAATGCCGGCAGCACCCAGTGCTTTGAGGTGCGGCTCTTCTTCAGGACGGCCGGTAGATGCAATGACAGTGTAGCCCAGCTTGGTCAGGAGCATGATGGCCACACTCCCTACCCCACCATTGGCGCCCGTAACCAGGATTTCACCATCAGTGGGTTTAATGCCGTGTTTTTCCAGGGCCAGCACGCAGAGCATGGCTGTGTAACCTGCTGTGCCGATGGCCATGGCCTGACGCTCAGTAAATGTGGGGGGCAATGGCACCAGCCAGTTGCCGTTCAGTCGTGCCTTTTGCGCCAGACAACCACTGTGCGTCTCACCCACACCCCAGCCGTTCAGCACGACCTTATCTCCGGCCTTCCAGCACGGATGGTTGCTTTCAAGCACAGTGCCCGCCATATCAATGCCGGGGGTTAAAGGGAACTTGCGTACCACGGGGCCTTTGCCGGTAATCGCCAAACCATCTTTGTAATTGAGGGTACTCCAGGTCACCTGAACCGTCACATCGCCTTCTGGCAATTGAGATTCATCAAGCGCTTTAAGCTCTGTGCGATAACCCGCATCGTCTTTATTGATCTGTAGGGCGCGGTACATGGTGGGGCTCCGGTGTCGTTATTGTCGGGTGATTCTAGACCCAAGGCCGCATTAGGGATAGCCTGCAGCGCACAAGAAAAACGGCCCGAACATTGCTGTTCGAGCCGTATCATTCTGGCGGGTCCGGTGAGATTCGAACATATGTATTTTGGGGTTTGAGATTTTTTGCAAATGCCTGTTACTCGTTGTTTTTATTGGATATACTGTCCATAGAAATTTCCTGGGGTATGATTAATTTCTATCTAAGCCCATGCCAAAAGCACAACAAAAAGCACAACAAATTTGACCATGGAAAAGCAGGAAATACGGGACTTCTCGCACAAAACAATCACCGGAATCAAGGTGCCGGGAGACTACAGAGATCTGTACTCCGATGTCGCAGGACTTTTACTGCGTGTGCGTGTATCGAAAAAAACCGGCCTGAATAAAAGCTGGCTATACGTATATACCCTACCCGGCTCTGGCGGCAAACGGGATTCCATTTCCCTCGGCATCTTCCCGGCCGTAGGCGTCGCCGAAGCCCGTGAAAAAGTCCGTGAGTACAGCAAATCCCTGCGGGAAGGCATTAACCCCAAGACGAAACGTGATCAGGAACGCGATGAAATCGCCAAAAATGTTCAGCGGCAAACGTTTCGCCATGTCGCC
>JBDLTI010000037.1:0-15957 GCA_039805865.1 Pseudomonadota bacterium
ACCAAAGCGTCGGTAAGTGGTGCGCCCTGAGGTGAAAGATAAATGACCTTAGGCGTTACATTCTCGTTATGCACAGCAGCCATTGCCGCATCAATCGATTTTTCCAACGGCTCAGGCATCATGACCCTACCTGGTCCACCGCCAAAGGGGCGGTCATCGATCGTTTTATAACGATCCGCGGCGAAATCCCGCGGATTATGTGCCGTAAATTCGCTAATGCCCGTTTCAAACGCACGTCGAGAAATGCCAAAGCGGGTTATCGCCTCAAACATTTCAGGAAACAACGTGACAGCAGCGAATCGCAGTTGGATAGCCATGGTTCTAGGACCCAAAAACTACCAGTCTGCTGACCAGTTCACCAAAATCTGGCCAGTGGACTTGTCTACGTTACGAACAATGTCGCCTACAAAAGGGATTAATCGCTCATGCGGCTTTTCCACCGAACAATCTTTAACGATTAATACTGCATTCGCACCAGTTTCAATTAGCCGATCGACTTGGCCGAGCATATCGCCCTCGGTATTGAGAACGCTCAACCCGATGAGATCAGCCCAGTAAAACTCATCGCTGGCAGTTTCAGGCAGGGTTTCTCGTGGCGCACCAATCCAGTAGCCACGCAATGCTTCCGAGCCATTACGATCAATCACTTCTGACAGTTTAACCACCAGCCCATCGCCGTGCACCCGCAATAGCTCCGGGGTCACTGGTCGCCAAAGAGCCAGTCCTTCAGCATCAGGTTCACTGGGAGTAATCCACCAGGTTGGCACTCGCTGCCAACCTTCAGGATCATCGGCAAAGGGATGCAGATGAAACCACCCCTTGATACCGTAGGCCGCGCCTATGCGGCCTAGAATGACGCAACGCTGCTGCGTTACGCCATCTTCTGCAACAGACTTAGGCTGCAAGCTTGGCAGCGTAGCCCTTGGCTAGCAAGGCAACGCGTGGCGATACCTGAGCACCAACGCTCTTCCAGTAAGCCAGGCGATCCATATCGATGCGAATCGGCTCTTCTGCACCCGATGCAACCGGATTGTAGAAGCCGATACGCTCTACGAAACGGCCATCACGGCGCGTACGCGAGTCAGCGACGACGAGAGTATAAAAAGGACGCTTTTTGGCGCCACCACGGGATAGACGAATAACGACCATACGGATGATTTCCGGACAGAGAAAAACCGCAGATTGTACAGCACGATTAACGGAAACGCCACCCCTAAAGTACTTTACTCCGGAAAGACCGTCGCAATACTCGCCTGAACCGCTTCTGCAGCGGCCTTCGGATCAGCGGCACCGCGAATTGGGCGGCCCATTACGATATAGTCGGCGCCATTACGGAAGGCCTGAGCCACATCGACTGTACGCTTTTGATCATCTGACACGCGGTTCTCGACGGGGCGAATACCCGGCGTAACCACCATAATGCGCGGTCCTAGCTCTTTGCGAATCAGCGGGGCTTCTAGACCCGAAGAGATAATCCCGTCACACCCGGCTTCCAAAGAACGTCGCGCACGTGAAAGCACGAGTTGTTCGATATCACATTGAAAGCCCAGATCATCCAGATCGCCCTTATCCAGGCTCGTTAGCGCTGTGACGGCCAGCACCTTCAAATCGCCCTTCTCTTTACCCGCTGCTTCCATAATGGCCTGATTACCATGGATCGTGGCAAAAGCCACATTACGCTTAGCCAAGGCACGAATTGCCGAACGTACCGTTTCCGGCACGTCAAAAAACTTTAGGTCTACAAACACTTTTTTACCACGCGCGCCAAGCCAGTCAATCAGCTCGAAATAGCCGCCCGACATAAAAAGTTCCATGCCCACTTTATAAAACTGGACGCTATCACCCAGTTGCTCGACCAATGCTTTTGCCTCGGCCGCATCAGCAACATCCAGTGCAACAATCAGGCGCTCATTACGCGGCACATTGATCTGGGAACGAAGGTCGGTCGAATTCAAAGCGGTCATCAGTCACTCCTGAGCAATCGGATTACAACGCTGCGCATTATGACAGAGCACGCCGCGGTTCGACAGATGCCCCCAATCGTTTAGCTTAAATAACGCACGCCTTTATATTGCCGGCCGGGAGAGTCCGAGAGTTCCGCGGTCACTACGCAGCCCAGCAGCACCATCAACCAACACAGATAAAGCCAGAGCAGAAAAACCGGCAGGATGGAAAATGCACCATAAATTGCGGTAAACGATGAGAACTTTTGTAAATACTGGCCGAATCCCCATTGCAACAACGAAATGCCTATTGCAGAGAAAAAGCCGCCAATCAGTGCGTGCCGAATACGCACATGGCAATTGGGCAGGACAAAATTCAACCATGCCAAGAACGCAGTCAACGTCATGGTCGCTACTGAGCCAGAAGCTAAACGCCTCAGCCACTGTGGCTCACCAAAAAAACCCATCGACAATGACAGCGCCCACATCACACCCGCGAAGCCCATTCCCAGTACCACAGGAACAATACATAACAGCATCAAATAATGAGCAAGCCGGTGCAAAAATCGCCGGTCCGGGTTAAGCCGCCAGACACGATTAAAGGCCTGTTCTATCGCCCAGAACATCGCCCAAACCACCACCAGCAAAAAGCCTATGCCAACCACGGTATAACGCGTTGCGTTGGCTGAAAAGGTCAACGTATAGCTCGCTATCAACTTGCCTGCCTTTTCAGGCAGCAGATAGGACACGAGGAGCTGGTCGAAAGCGGTATGGACTTCGGCAAAACCTGGAACATAGGTCGCAATAACAATCACCAGTGCCACCAGTGGCACCAGCGACAATAGGGTTGTATAAGCCAGCCAGGCGGCAACTACATCCAATTCATCGGCACGAATTCGCGACAATAGTGCGATCACGGGTTGAAATTTCAAGCGGAACAGCCGAATTAAAGGCGCGATAGACAATGAGGAAATCGGAGAGGGCATCGATGGACAAGCCGCTGAGGTGCCGCAGGCAATTAGTGAAAGTCGCAGGTATGATACGACATGCATAAAATTCTTGTTTTGTACTACAGCCAAAAGGGTTCCGTTGAAACCCTGGCGCGCGCCATAGCCCATGGTATCGATAGCGTGCCCGGTGCTGAAGCTATTATTCGTACAGTCCCTCGTGTCAGCACCGTTTGCGAAGCCAGCGAGGCACCCATTCCAGAATCAGGTGCACCTTACGTAACACTGCAGGATCTGGCTGAATGCGCTGGTCTGGCAATGGGCAGCCCGGTACGTTTCGGCAATATGGCCGCGCCCATGAAATATTTTTGGGATGGCACAGTAACCAGCTGGCTATCCGGTGAGCTGATCGGCAAGCCAGCCGTTGTTTTTACCTCCTCTGGCAGCATGCACGGCGGCAACGAAAGCACGCTATTGAGCATGATGCTGCCACTTTTCCACCATGGCATGCTGCTCCTCGGATTGCCTTACAGCGAAGTCGCATTGTCTGAAACCCAAAGTGGCGGCACACCCTATGGCGCAAGCCATATCGCGGGTGCTAAGGGCAATCCAACCCCAACAGCAGATGAAATCACCCTCGGCAAAGCCCTCGGTAAGCGCTTGGCTGAGACTGCCTGTCAACTTCTGAAATAGTAAAAACTCTATGGATGCCGTAAGCGCACTACAACGCAAACTCGCCCGCCTTCGCTGGGCTGCCGTCATATCATTGCTGGCACTGATTGTGCTTTCGCTGCTCTGGGAGCGCTGGTTGGCCCCGATACGTCCGGGCGGGTCCTGGCTGATGCTGAAAGCGATACCGCTACTACTGCCACTGCGCGGCTTACTTAACGGCAAACGTTACACCTACCAATGGTCTTCTTTATTAATTCTGGCCTACATAACAGAAGGTCTGGTGCGCGCCACGAGCGACACAGGCACCAGTCAATGGCTCGCCATCATCGAAACCGTGCTATCGAGCCTCTACTTTATTAGCGTTCTCGTGTTTTGCTACGACACGCGACCCTCTTTAACTAACCCAGCGCTCAAGCGATCGCGCAAGAAACGCTAGTGAACAGCCGATCAGGCAGAACCGGTGCCGCCTACCGTTAAGCCGTCAATTCGGAGTGTGGGCTGACCCACACCAACGGGAACGCTCTGGCCCTCTTTACCGCAGGTACCAACCCCGGAATCGAGCGCCAGATCATTGCCGATCATACTCACGCGCGTTAAGGCGTCTGGCCCGTTTCCAATCAGCGTAGCGCCTTTGATCGGATATTGGATCTTACCGTTCTCTACCCAATAGGCTTCTGACATCGAGAACACAAATTTTCCATTGGTAATATCCACCTGGCCACCACCGAAGTTCACCGCATAAATACCACGATCAATAGATGCCAGAATTTCGGCAGGCTCAGACTGGCCTGCCATCATGTAGGTATTCGTCATGCGCGGCAATGGTAAATGCGCATAGGATTCACGACGGCCATTGCCTGTTGGTGCGACACCCATGAGGCGAGCGTTATGCGTATCCTGGATGTAGCCTTTGAGAATCCCGTCTTCGATCAATACCGTCTGCTGGGCTGGCGTGCCTTCGTCATCGACATTAAGCGAACCACGACGGCCGGATAGCGTGCCATCATCAACCACGGTCACACCGGGTGCGGCAACGCGTTCACCGATACGGTTAGCGAAAGCCGAGCTGCCTTTGCGATTAAAGTCGCCTTCTAAACCATGGCCAATCGCTTCGTGTAGCAATATGCCAGGCCAACCGGGGCCCAACACAACGCTCATCTGACCTGCTGGCGCCGGACGGGCATCAAGATTAACGACCGCCTGATGAACAGCCTCGCGCGCGTATTTGGCAAGAACGTCATCGGTAAAGTACGCATAATCCGTTCGACCACCGCCGCCCGCATACCCTTGCTCACGGCGTCCATCCTGCTCAACGATCACCGTGATACCCACACGAACCAGCGGCCGAATGTCCGCAATACGTTGGCCATCTGCCCGCTGCACCATTACGACATCATATTCACCCGCCAGAGAAGCCATTACTTGTTTAACGCGCGGATCAATCGCCCGTGCCAATTGCTCCAGCTTTTCCAACATAGCCACTTTGGCAGGGGCTTCCAATGACGCAATGGGGTCTAATGGCAAATAGCGATCTGAACTGGCCAACAAACCTGAGCCGTGTCCTGTCGCCACTGATTGCGTATTACCACTAGCACCAATCTCGCGAACAGCCGCACTCGCAGACTTTAAAGAAGGCAATGACACATCATCAGAATAGGCAAATGCTGTTTTCTCGCCACTAATGGCGCGCACGCCCACACCCTGATCAATACTGAAACTACCCGCTTTAACAATCCCCTCTTCCAGACTCCAACCTTCTGACCGTGTCGTTTGGAAATAAATGTCAGCATCGTCCACCTGAGACTGCATGATATTGCCAAGCACGGACTCGACCTGCGTTGCAGTCAACTCATGCGACTCCAGCAACAGGTTCTGGGCCACGTCGATTGCTGGCGAAGGGGTGTTTACCGTTGATTTTTGGGTCATGCTCAGATTCTACGATGTTTAAGGGCTGGTAAGCGATGGCGTACCGTTTCAAGACGCTGACGATTAAAGTCGGCACAAACCCAGCCCTCACCCGTCGGTAGCACACTCATAATCTCGCCCCATGGGTCAACGATCATGCTGTGCCCCCAGGTTTTACGGCCGGTCTCGTGACGACCACCCTGCGCGCTAGCAACAACATAGCACTGATTCTCTATAGCGCGGGCGCGCAAGAGCACTTCCCAATGCGCCTCACCCGTTGTTGCTGTAAATGCTGCCGGCAACACCAGAATATCTACTGGCCCCAATGCCCGAAAATATTCGGGAAAACGCAGGTCATAACAAATCGACAACCCGATACGCGCAAAAGGCGTATCAAAAGCAACAGGTTGATCACCAGCTTCTATGCTGAGCGACTCGTCATAGGACTCAGCGCCCGCTTTGAATCCAAACAGATGCATCTTGTCATAACGGCAGACTTGCTCCCCTGCGGGATCAAATACAAGGGTACTATTTAAAGCGCGGGCCGAATCTGCGCCAGCCATCGGTATGGAGCCGCCAATCAGAAAAATGCCGAGCTCGTTTGCCAAGCCGGACAGATAGTGCTGCAATGGGCCACCTTGCGGTGTTTCTCGAATCGCAAGCCTTGCCTCATCCGTGGCACCAATCATCGGAAAGAATTCAGGCAGAACAACCAGCTGCGCCCCCTCAGCAGCCGCACCCCGAACGAGGCGGTTTAATGCCAGCAAATTGTCTTCAACCCTCGGGGTTGAAACCATCTGCACGCTGGCCATACGTATCAGATCAGACATGGCTCATGGTAATTTCTTGGAAGCGGCAGGAGACGCTTCTGATGGATTAGCGGATGGATCAGTCACTGGCATAACGGCAGCACCAATCGCAGACACCGCTTTACCAGGCAACTCTGCTGCTGCTTTCCCTGTTTTGACGGCGTCCGTAGCCAAGGACTCTTTGTCTACCAGTGGATCAGACCAGGTTCCCGTAATGTGATACTTGAAAGAAAAGACTTTGCCCAAAGGGTCGCCGAGCACTTTTTGCGCGGCAAACGTCACAGCACCTGCAATTGGATTAAGTACCGTCACACCTAATGCAACACTATTGCTCAATGCCGGCCGTACCGTAACCACCACATCCTGTGTCTGATTGGCAAGGTTTGTTTCGCCATTCATCAGAACAACAGCAGACGGCGTATCCATTTCAAGATCGGAGGTCTTCATAAGACCATCTCGGACATCAAATCGGCCCTGAATTGATTCGAATGCCAACCCCTCGCTAAAAATGTCGCGAAAATCCAGTGAAAAACGTTGCGGCAACGACTGGAGTGACAACAGCCCCAACAATCTTCCGACACCGGGATCCATTTTCGAAAACTGGCCATCTTTAGCCGTCATTTTAAAATTGCCCGAAAGCGTTGCCGGATCAAAACCAAAGGGTGTTGCCGGCCAGCTTACTTGGCCTTCCATGGTGGCTGTCCCGCGCTTTACCGTGCCCGGAAAGCCTAATTTTGTTAAAAGGCTCCCAACTTGGGGACTATTGAGTTTGAAATCCATCGAAGTCATATTGACTGGTGTACTGCCTTTATTTCCCTGTACCACCCAATTGAGTCGCCCATTAAATTTAAGATCCGTGCCTTCGAGCGAGAATGGATCGATGCGCCACGACTGATTTGAGCCCACCTTCTGATTGCGCGCACGGAAGCTCAGATTACCCCAAGGCTTCCCTTGCCAGAAAAGCTCATCCACTTTAATAGACAGGTCAGGCAGCGAGTCAATTTCCTGCTTGAGATTGGTCGTCGATCCCGGTTGGTTTTCAGTTGCTGCAGTTAGATCCAGTTTAGAGAGTCGCCCCTGCAACATCCCACGCTCGGCGCCTTCAACCGTTCCCGGCGGATACCAATCGATCAGACCCTGCAATTCTCGACTACTCATATGGACAGTCGTGTGATCTGCTGCCGTTTCCACATTAGCTTTAAAGTCCTGAAATTTTCTACCGAAGGCTTTAACCAGAGGCGCTTTCACTGTCATCGCTAATGGCGCCCTTGGAGCACGTCGTCCATTCGATGCGCCGCCCTGCTGGCCAGCCCCCATACCAAAAGCTTTCAGCCAGAAATCTAGATCAACCGGCTTCAGAGACTCTAACTGTAAGCCGGGCTGCTCGGCCATTGCCTGAACCTGTCCCGAACCTAACAGCACTTTCCCGCGCACGATTTGCCCTTTGGCATTTGCGCCCAGAGTTGCTGACGCTGCGCCGCCTAAAGTCATACGCCAAACCTGGTTAACAGCATCAACCCCTTTGCGCCCCGCCACGGGAGCACCGAGCCGGGAAACCGACAGAGGCACGATACTGCTCGCACTCTTATTAAACGGATCTGGAAGCGATGAAGCGACTCCTTTTAAATCGGACGTAAGGTTTAAATCAACCCTATCGCCTTTCATAGTCACTTTTGCTTGCCAATCTGCTTTACCCGACAGCTGATCAAAAATTGGCCACTCATAGTAGTGACGCAGATCTGCCACGTTGGCACGGCCGCTCGCAACAATACTGGCGCCCTTATCATCTGTCACGATGCGAATAGCTAAAGGCTCACCAGACCACTGCCCTTGCAAATCATTGCTATCAATGGCGCTTTCGCTAAATCGGATGGTGCCGTTAACGGCCGTCACATGTGGCGCACTCGGCACAACGGCTAATTTATTATTTACGAAAATATACTGTCCCTGCACTCTGACATCAGAGGCATTCAGCATATTCAGGTTGACTGCAATATCCAGCTTGCCATTACCTTCAGCGCTCATCTCATCCGCAAAGTGATGGATATGATCGGCCAACGGTGTATCTTTCAGAAAGCTCACTGCGCTGGATGTAGGCCCCTCTGCCTGACCCGAAATGAGCAGATGATTTTCATACGCGCTCACATCTGCCATATCAGCCTTGATCGCCGAGAACTTCATTCCGTTGATCTGACCTTTGTTGGCCACAATCTTGATCTGATTCTGGTTCATATCGAAACTGGCGTCCAGATTTTCCAAGGGGGGGTAGCCGTCCGCATACTTTACTGACAGATTTTTTGTCTTAAACCCGAGGTAGAACTTACCTGGCGCGCCCACGGCGGCACTTGAACCCGGCGCAGCACCGGGCTCGGCCGATCCATAGGGCATACCCCAGACCCGCCCGGCCATTTCAATACGGAACCCAGATATCGATCCACCAGAAACCGCGCCTTTCATCCACTTTGAAATATCAGGAGACGCACTCAGTGGAATATATTTCCAGCCACTGTCTGTCTTCGCATAATCAAAGCCAATCTTCATATCAATGGTGCCGGCTTTATCCATATCGGATGCCATCTGACTCATTTCGCCAGACCAAGTGCCGTTAGCCTCAGCCTGCAGGTCTGCGTTACGCAGCTGCAAGCCTTTAACCTTAACGGCGATCAAATCAACAGTTTTTTTCCAGCTAATCTGCCCGGTTAATTGATCCAGAGGCAGTTCGTTAATCGGCAATACATTAGGTGCGGCAAGGACACTGTTCTCACTATTCAAGACCAGCTTGCCCTCCCGATGCGTCATGTCGATCTTGCCACTCAACCCTTTAACAAACTTCAAGCCATCGTCTGAACGAATGGCAATGTCTTTGAATGCGCCTTGTGCCGAATACTCGGCAAGCGCATCGCCGATAACAAGGCCATGCGCTTTAAACTTTTCTAAAGTGCCTGATGGTGCAGTCTTATTTAACTGCTGGCGCAATTGCTCAGGTATCGGCAAAGACTCAACCACTTCTCTTAAACGACCCAAGTCAAGCCGGGACGCTCGGAAAGTAATATCCTGCGTTTGCTTTTCATCGGCAACGCCGAGCATGCCTTTAACAAACAGATCTGTTGGCGGTTCAGTTTTTCCTGCAGCATCGGTATAGGTGAGACCCTCCAGCTTCAACTGTTGACTCTTGCCATCAGCCTGGCGATGAAAGCCAATCTCCGATCCAAACCGTTTTAACTGTAGCGGCTTGATACCGGGGGCAAGTTGGGCTTTCATATCCGCGATGGCAATGACACCATCTGCCTGTGTTAGATCAAGCCCCTGTGTAGACAGCGTAAGGTCGACATTGGCCTTGCCTGATGCGATGGGCACCGGATAATCGATCCACGTTGACCAACCCGCCAAATCAATTTCTTTGGTTTTTAAAGCAATTTGGGTTTGCCAGGTTGCCCATTCACTGAAGCTTCGACCCGTCCATGCTGCCCGAAGACCTACAGGCTTACCCAGCGGATCGGGTGGGGTCAAGGCAATATCCAGTTTGTGCTGTGCACCTCGACTATCTAAATGCAATGAAACATCACGGATGGTTAACGCCGGTGCACGACGGAAACCATCAGACCAGACCACTTTCTCGCTGCGCAGGTTCACCTCACCCTGCTCTAGCAACGCATCGACCCGGAAATCACCGCCGCCATCGAGCGGCAAACCGGACAAGAACAAATGTCCCTCTGCATCTCGACGAAAATCCAGACTTGGTGTCTCAACCATCAACGAGCGAAATCCTAGATTTCCCGATAGCAAAGGCAACCAGGCGATCTCGGCCTTAACCTGACTTAATTGCACTGCCGGCTGGTGTTTCGCATCGAAAACCACCACATCGCTCAATTCAAAACGCGGATGGAAGTGCGCCCAACCGCCCGAGATTTGACCCACTTCAACTTTTAAACCCAGCGCCTTGCCAACCTCATTAGCCAATGGCACACGATAATCATCCAGATGGGGAAACAACCAGAATTGCAACACGCAGGCAGCAATCACCCACAAACCAACTACAGCTGCCGATAAGCCGCCTACCGCTCTACGAAACCACCGGCGCGCAATGAGATCCCGCATGCCCTGCAAAGGGATCGCGAAAAGGCCTGTCGAGCGTTTAATCAATTGGCGCAATGAAACTACCGTTTAAAAGAAAAAAATGCATTAATTTAAGCAAACTGACACCTATGATGGACCAGGGCGCGGCTTAGTGCCACAATTTTAACCGAAGCCTTTGCACCAACCGTCTATTAACAGCATGCATCTGAACGAAATCTTATGAACTACCCACTATCCGCCATTACCGAGGCCGTTCAGACGCATAAAACGCCCGTTTTGGATCAGCCATTCAAAGAACGGCTAAATTACGCCCGACGCCACAGCCGTTACCTTGACCAGCTGGTTAGCGCACGTCACGAGATTATCGACTGGCTCTCCGGTTATGAAGGCAAAGCACTTTCAGCCGATGACTTAAATGGCTTTCTCGAGTCATCGATTACCGTTTCCGGAGAAGCGGCAGATGACGCACTCTTGCGCAAAGGATTGAGGCAACTTCGACAACGCGTCATGGCACATCTCATCGTCAGAGATATCGCCGATGGTGCTTCATTGGCCGAAATTGTCGAAACAATGACTGTATTGGCTGATGTCACCACGCTGTTTGCGCTCGATCGTTTACACAACGACTTATCAACGCGCTACGGCAACCCCATTGGCAGCCAGGGTGACGTGCAGCACCTTGCCATTATCGGCATGGGCAAACTGGGTGGGCGCGAACTGAATGTGTCCTCTGATGTGGATTACATTTTTGTTTACCCCGAAGAGGGCGAGACCTCTGGCCGAGCCGATGGCGGGGGCAGAATCGATAACTACGACTTCTTTACGCGTCTTGGCAAGCGACTCATCGCCAGTTTGAACGATCTGACCGAAGACGGACAGGTATTCCGGGTGGACATGCGGCTGCGTCCCAATGGGGATTCTGGCCCATTGGTTTGTTCCTCCGACATGCTCGAAAACTATTTCATCACGCAGGGTCGAGAGTGGGAACGCTATGCTTGGATCAAAGCCCGCGTCATGAACGACATGGATACAGCCTGCGCACCAGCAATGACTACGGCTGTCGCCAAGCCATTTATTTACCGGAAATACCTGGATTTTGGCGCTATCAATGCCATGCGGGCATTGCACGCGCAAATTCGCCAGGAAGTTACCCGCAAAGATCGTATCGAGCACATCAAACTAGGCCCTGGCGGCATTCGTGAGATCGAGTTCATCGCACAGGTATTTCAGCTAATACGCGGTGGGCGGGATAGCGCCCTGCAAATCCGCCCAACGCTACTTGTTCTTCAACGGCTTGAACAAAGCGGCCATCTTGCAGCGGAGGACGTTCGTGCGCTGACTGATGCCTACGTTTTCCTACGACGCCTTGAGCACCGCCTGCAGTACCTGGATGATGCACAAACTCACATGTTGCCTGACTCACCCGAAGATCGCGCCTTACTCGCCGAAAGCATGAGTTTTGCCACATGGGATGATCTCTACGCTACGCTGAATGCGCATCGCGCCATTGTGAGCAAGCATTTCCATGCTGTTTTCGCCGACCCTAACGACAACAATGCAACGCAACCGCTTCAAGACATCTGGCTTGGCAATGCCAATATCGAACAAGCTACCGAACGCTTAACCGGGTTAGGCTACTTTAAGCCCGAGGCAATCCTTGAGCGTATACAACGCCTCACACATGCTGGGCGTTACCAGCAGCTTCCGGCATCTAACCGGGAGCGCCTTGATGCTGCTGCTTGTAGCTTGATGGCGCTCGCTGTTAAAACAACGGCTCCGGATGCGGCGCTGATGCGCGGCCTGGATTTTTTAGAGTCAATTTCTGGGCGAGGTGCTTACCTGGCACTCCTGCAGCAATACCCACAAGCACTCAGTCGTGTTGCAGATCTTGTGGGCGCATCAAGCTGGGGCGCTCAGTTCCTGACCCGGCATCCGTTGCTTCTGGACGAGCTGCTTGATCAACGCTTGCTCGAAACCGCGACCGACTTCAATGCTTACCGGCACGAGCTTGATAGCGCCCTTGCCGAAGCCAATGATGACATGGAAGTGGAGATGAATGTTCTGCGTGAGATGCACCACGCACAACTCTTCAGACTCTTGATCCAGGATCTGGCAGGTCTACATTCCCTGGAGCGCATTTCTGACTTTTTATCCGAATTAGCAGACATTGTCGTAGACCGAACCATCGCGTTAGTTTGGCGCAAACTAACTAAGCGCCATACCGACACCCCGCATTTTGCCGTGATTGGCTATGGAAAACTCGGCGGTAAAGAGCTGGGCTATGGTTCAGACCTAGATGTGGTTTATCTATACGATGATGCCGACCCTGATGCAGCGCAAACTTATATGCGTCTTGGTCAGCGTCTGACAACATGGCTATCCTCGCAAACATCCTCGGGCCTTATTTACGAGATCGACACACGCCTGCGCCCCAATGGCGAATCGGGCATGTTGGCGATAAGCCTAGATGGTTTCCGCGAGTACGAAGAAAAATCAGCCTGGGTATGGGAGCACCAAGCTTTGACTCGTGCCCGGTTTGTCGCTGGTGACAAAGTACTTGGCGAACGCTTCGAACAATTACGCCGCGAGATCCTTTGCAAAGCGCGTGACATCGAAGCGCTGAGGTCAGAAGTGATCGCCATGCGCCAGAAAATGTTTGATGCCCATGGCGCCGCTCAACCCGGCACATTTGATTTAAAGCAGGATCCCGGCGGCATCATCGATGTGGAGTTTATTGTCCAGTTCCTAATCCTTGCGCATGCGCATGCTTATCCGAACCTTACCGACAATTTAGGCAACATTGCGCTACTCAACCGTGCTGCCGAACACAAGCTGATTGACCAGAATCTCTCCGCCTCTGTGCAATCAGCCTATCGGGAATACAGACGCTTGCAGCATGCCAATCGTTTAAACGACGACCCCAAAGCGAAATTACCGATTACCCCCGATTTGCAAACGCATATCGATGCCGTTCTGGCGTTGAAACAAGCGGTTTTCGGCTAACCCGTCCGTTAGCCGCCTTCTTTGAGCTGCGCCTCTACCCAGAGGTTGCGGCAGGCCGTTTCGCGAATGAACAAAGCGGCAGCCAAACCAAAGAAAGCCAGCGCAACCACAATCGACAGACCGAACCTGAAATCATTCAGCGTGTAAAAACGCACACCATTAACGACATCTCCCTGCCAAACCATATCCATCAGCACACCCACCAGTGGCTGCATGACAGCGGCGCCAAAAAAGCCGCCCACATTGGCAATAGACGTTGACATCCCTGCCAACTGCGGCGGGTTGACCTCTTTCGCACAGGCCCAGGTCAGGCTAAAACCGGCCGTACTGAACCCCATCAGAAAACACAAGGGCATCGTCAAAGAGGCGCCTAATTGTCCGCCCCACCACCACACGCACCAAATCGCACAATAAACACCACTGGCAAGAACCAGTATTGATTTGCGTTGACGCAAACGATCCGACAGGATGCCCAGCACCAGACAGCCGATGGCAAAACCTGCATACATCAATGACAGGTGCGTCGCTGCCATAGTACGGGTGTAGCCGTGAACTTGCGTCAGATAAGGCATCGCCCAGAGTCCGGCGAAGGTGAAATAACTGCCACACAGGCCCAGGTTCGTTAAGGCGGGCGCCCAGGTCAAACGATTTCGAATCACTGACAGCAATCCGCTGAGTACAACCGTGCGGTCTACCTTCACACCACCCATCGCCGGGCTGCTGCGCATCATCCCCCAGGACAACGTGCCCAAAACCAGCGAAGCCACTGCCACCGCTACGAAAACACTACGCCACCCTAGCTCGGTCGCAGCAAAGGCCAAAGGCACGCCCGCCATCACGGAACCAATATTGCCAATAAAAACGCCTAAACCCGTCAAAGACGCAAAGCGGCGCTCTTCGAAGCACAGGGCAATAATCTTCAGCATGGCAATAAAGGTGACCGAGACACCCAACCCAACCAGCGTTCTGCCAATCAAAGCATGCGTTAGCGATTCAGCCAAACCAAACCACAGGCTACCGATAAAAGAAACGATGCCGCCTAACAGAATAATCCGACGCGGCCCCAGCGTGTCAACCAACACGCCCGTCGGTACTTGCATCAAGGTATAGACATAAAAATAGGTGGCTGCCAGCACACCAAGTGAGGCTGCAGTGGTTTCAAATGCCAGTGATAAATCCTGTGCAATGGAAGCCGGTGCAAAACGCTGAAAGAACGACAGCGTATACGCGGCCATCACGACCCCTAAAATCAAGGTCGCCTGACGCGTTGTCGATGTGCCCGATCCAGGTTTCATCGCTTACTGCTTACCGGTACTGCCAAAACCACCCTCGGCCCGACTACTTTCCGTAAACGCTTCGACGAGATTCATCGACACCTGCAACACGGGAAACACGACCAATTGTGCGATACGGTCCAGCGGATTAATTTCAAATGCCGTATCGCTGCGGTTCCAGAGCGACACCTTAATCTCGCCCTGATAATCCGAATCGATCAAGCCCACCAGATTACCCAGCACAATCCCGTGCTTATGACCCAGACCTGAACGCGGCAAAATCATCGCGGCTAGGCCGGGATCGGCCAGATGAATTGCAATACCGGAAGGAATCAATACCGTTTCACCGGGCTTTAACACCAGTGGTGCCTCGAGGCAGGCACGCAAATCAAGACCTGCGGCCCCCGGCGTGCCATAAGCGGGTGGGGTGTCGTGCAAACGGGCATCGAGAACACGAACATCGATACGGTGCATAGTAGGTTTCCTTTATAACTTATTGAGGCGTGCCGCCAGTTCATCGACCAAGCGCTTCGCCAGGATGGGCTTTGATAGCGGGGGGAGTGGGTAGCGACCTGTCTCATCGTAAAGTGTGACGCAGTTATCACGGGTACCCAATCCATCGCTGACCAGATTACCAATCACCAACGGCAAGCGCTTACGTAAACGTTTGGCCTCAGCATAGTCATCCAGATTCTGACTCTCTGCCGCGAACCCCACGCAATAGGGCGCCGCGGGCAACGATGCCACTTCAGCCAGAATGTCGGGGTTGGTCGTCAGTTCAATCGTCCGTCCACCATCCGCTGCATTTGATGCGGTTTTCTTCAGTTTGTGTTCTGCCGCATTCACCGGGCGGTAGTCTGCGACGGCAGCGACTCCGACAAACACCTGCGCTTGTGCAATTTCGGCCATCACAGCCTGTCGCATCTGTTCGGCGGTTTGTACATTAATGCGTTGCACGCCCAGCGGGGTTGGAATAGCAACCGGACCGCTCACCAGCACAACCTCGGCGCCCGCCAGAGCAAATGCACGTGCCATGGCAAAACCCATCTGCCCGGATGACTGATTCGTAATGCCGCGCACAGGATCAATCGGTTCAAAGGTAGGCCCTGCCGTCATTACAATCTTTTTTCCGGCCAGCTGCTTAACCGTCAAAGCATCAATGACTGCCTCGGCTAACTCACACGATTCCAACATGCGGCCTTCGCCAGTCTCGCCGCAAGCCTGCTCACCGATACCGGGGCCCCAAATGGCAATCCCATCACTTTCCAGCAGTTGTTTATTGCGCTGGGTTGCCGGGTTAGACCACATCTGACGGTTCATCGCTGGC
>JBDLTI010000038.1:0-15953 GCA_039805865.1 Pseudomonadota bacterium
AACAAAGCATTCGAGAACCTGACGCCCGTTGAGGTTATTAAGGAATGGGGTTTTTCCGGGCTGCTTATGGTTCGCGGTTATCTGGATCGTGCACGCGGTCATTAAGCCGAGCGTCAGATGAACTCGCTATTTGCACAGTTATCTCTGGCAGATGTTCACCAAGAGGTGGCGAGGAATATCGTTTCTCTTTGCCAGTCGCAAGACTTGTTTGATGATCTGACAGATAACCCTGCCGAGTGGGCCTTGGCGCAAAGTGTGGAAGACGAGGTTAAGCCTCATTTGTACCGTTCTCATACGCCCATTATTGACAGGCCGTTTGAGGACGCCGCATGGTTTAGTGCGATCGGTTGGCCTTTTACGAATTGGCAAAGCAGTCGATTTTCAGATGGCTCGTATGGCGTTTGGTATGGGGGCGACTCTGTTGAAACGACGGTTTATGAATCGGCATATCACTGGTACCAAGGATTGCTTTGCGATGCGGGTTTTGAGCGAGAGTCGGTTATTGCTGAGCGTAAAGTCTATTGGGTGAGCTGCAATGCTGCGCTTTTGGATTTTAGACAGGCAACAGCAACGCATTCAGACCTGCTGCATCCTTCGGATTATGCGTTTGCGCAAATGGTGGGTGCGCGTATTCATCGGGAAGGGCACCCCGGGTTGTTGATTCAATCTGTTCGAAGCCCGTCAGGCGATAGTGTTGCAGTATTCAACCCTGCGGTTTTGTCGAACCCTGGTTTGGTTTGCCAGTTAACTTACCGTTTGAATGGTTCGAAGATCGAGGTAGAAAGAGAGCCTGGAACGATTTGGCATAGTTTGGATGTGGGTTAGGGCGAACGTGTATAAAAAACTTGATTTTCTATACATGTTGGGTGCAATATGTATAGAGGACAGCTAAATTTATACGTAAGCGCATAAAGCCCACTCTCTATGACGAAGCTAGCACCACTAGAAAATCTGAATCCGAGTCGGTTCGATACCCCGAAGATCCTGAAAAAGCTCGCCAGCAGCAGCCGTAAACTGGCTGAGCTTAAGGGTGTGGCTGCTTCGATCCCTAATCAGGGCATTTTGATCAATACCTTGGGACTACAAGAGGCCAAGGACAGCTCTGAAATCGAGAACATTGTCACGACGCACGATGAGTTGTTCCAAGATGATGTTTTGCCAGAGGCATTTGCTAACCCGGCGGCGAAGGAAGTCAATCGTTATCGCCAGGCTTTGAAGCTGGGTTTTGATCAGGTGCTCCAGAGTGGCTTGATAACGACAAACCATATTGTGGCGATCCAGACTGAACTGGAATGCAATAACGCAGGGCTGCGAAAGTTGCCGGGGACATCGCTTAAGAATGGTGATGGTGAAGTGGTTTATACCCCGCCCCAAGATCCTTCGGAAATCATTGAATTGATGCGAGACCTGGAGCGCTTCATCAATGATACTGAAGTGTTTAACGTCGATCCGCTAATCAAGATGGCGTTGATACACCATCAGTTCGAGAGCATCCACCCGTTTTACGATGGTAATGGTCGTACTGGGCGTATCCTCAATGTGCTGTATTTGGTGAAAGAAGAGTTGTTAGATCTGCCAGTGCTCTATCTTTCCAAGTACATTGTGCGTACGAAGGCAGACTATTACCGTTTATTACAGACTGCGCGTGATGCAGACGCGTGGGAGGATTGGGTGCTGTACTTGCTTGAGGGTGTTGAGCAAACGGCAAGCCAGACGATTGAAACTATTCAGGCGATAAAGGCAGCACTGTTCGACTACAAGCACCGGATTCGCGCTGATTTCAAGTTTTATAGCCAGGATCTGATCAATAACCTGTTTAACCACCCGTACACAAAGATCGAGTTTATTCAGCGGGATCTCAAGGTGTCTCGTCTGACTGCAACCAAGTACCTAGAAAGTTTGGCAGAGGCTGGCTTTGTGCAAAAACACAAAAAGGGGCGTAGCAATTATTACGTGAATGTGGCGTTGAGCAAGATTTTGAGTCTTGGATAAGGCATCAAGGGCAACATGAGTAGTTGGCTGAGTCAGTGCGTGCGTCTGTGCCGAAGGCTGAATAGAATCCAAATTGTAAACGCCACGGTCATGCTGCCTAATAGGTTGCCAGTAGCCTGTATCAGTAACTGTATCTCTAGAGGTTGGTCAGGTGCGGGTATGAGCGTGGCGCGCAATGCGGCATCGGTGAGGGCTTGTAGAAAGACGATGCTGAGCACGTGACGGTAGTTCAATCCGGCTAACTGGTCGTTAATGCAACCTAAGCGGCAGGTGATATAGATCGCGCCGAGTAGGCTGAGGGTAGAGAGCGTGGCGTAGAGTGCGCTACTACTGAGGCTGGTTTCATTGATGGAATGATGGGATAACAGCAAAGCGCCTAAGCCCATGCCAATGATGCAGCCGGGTAATGCTCGGGTGCTGTAAACAACACCGGCCATAAGCTGAATACCAGCGGGCAAAAACAGGAGCGGGCCGCTGTGCTGCTGGGCCAGGTAGGTAGCCAGCAGCAGGGTGGAAATCAGCAGCGTCGGGCTGAATTGCGTTAGAAAGTAATGCAGCATGGGCGCACTGTATAAGTGGCACAAGGTTGGGGCACCTGGTAGGCCTAATAGGTTTGTTACCTGAATCGGGTTCTGTTTAAGGTGTTAGCATTAGCCAATGCGCATATCTGAGTCGTTTCAGCAGTTATTGCGGGTCGATCAGGAGTCGGCCTGGTGTGATGTGCTCTTTGAATTTGGCCAACAACTGGGCTTCGATCAGTGCTTAGTCGCCATCGTACCCAAGGCAGGCATGGGGTTAGAGCAGGCGTTTTTACGGAGTAACTACCCGGCCAATTGGCGTAGCTTTTACGATGCAGAAAAGCTGGTGCATGTCGATCCGACGGTGGCACATTGTGTGGCGCACAGCACGTCGCTGATCTGGTCGCCGGGCTTGTTTCGGAGTAGCCCGCAGCAGGTGATGTATGAAGAGGCCAGTGCGTATGGCTTGCGCTCCGGGGTAACCTTACCCATGCATGGGCCTAAAGGCGAGCTGGGGATTCTGTGCTTTGTGAATGACGCCAAGCCTTCAAAGCAGTTTGATCGTGATGTGGGGCAGGTGCTGCCCGAATTGTCTTATCTGCGGGATGTGACGTTTCAGAGCGGGGTGGATTTTGCGCTGGTCGGGGCGGGGCTGGATGATGACGTTGCTCCGGCTACAATCCCCGATTTAACCGGACGTGAGTTGGAATGCCTGAAGTGGGCGATGGCAGGAAAGACGAGTTGGGAAACCGGGCGGATACTGGGTGTGTCTGAATCCACGGTAAATTTTCATATCTCTAATGTCAACCGAAAACTGGACGTGAATCACCGCAATCAGGCGGTGATTAAAGCGATTAAGCTCGGCATTCTGTAAGCAGCTGGGCGGGTGCGTTTTGAAGAGCGATGCGATATCGCCGCTGGGCACGCTCCAAATCTGCATCCCCAATCACCCCATCGAGATAGAGCCTGAGGAGAATGGCTACCGCAGGGGGAATTGCCTGCCCGCATTCGATGCGGCTGGCAGTGCGCTGGTTGACGCCGAAACGCCCCCAGAACTCAGTCTGGGATTCGTTTCTGGCGATGCGGGTATTTCGAAGATGCATGTGGTGCATGTTGAACTGTCATGTTGTGTAACGGCAGGCATCATGACAGTTCGGTAGCTTAGTGGGAGCTGGTAGAAGTGGGGGGCTTGGGGTGGTCGGTTAACGTACGGTAGCGATTATTTGTCGAAATCACTCTGTAGGCCGGTTATCGGCCTAAGCTGCTGTTTGAAGTCCTTGAGCATTATGGCTGAATTCCGCTATTAACCAGACGCTCGCGTTAAGGACCAGCCAACCCGAAAGGTGCCCATCACCCAAAACTATCAGGAAACTTGGCTGGAAAAGAACAACAATTGCTCCAAGAGCACGCACCCGACACAGGCACCTTCTGTCCAAGGCGCCTGCATCAGCAAAGCCAATTAACTTGACGGCCGGTAGTCGTAGTCGGTTAAGATACTTTGCAAATACGTGAGCATGAGGACATGGGGAAAATAACAATGCACTTGGCTAAACTAGTCATCAAAAACTTCCGCAAACTCAAGCATGCGGAACTCTCCTTTCAAGATGGCCTGAACGTCCTAGTCGGCGGCAACAATGTCGGGAAGACGGCCGTGGTTGACGCCTTACGTGCGCTGCTAGCCGGGCATGACGAACCCTATCCACGTCTCAGTGAAGAAGATGTGCACCGCCCCCACGGCGGCACCCCGTCTGGAGAAATCGTGTTTGAGTACGTGTTCGCCGGACTCAGCCTCAACGACGAAGCGGAATTCCTTGCAGCGCTAGTACCCAGTGCGTCAGGTGATTTGGAGGCGCACGTCAAGATCCGATACTCTGATCCCGACAAAGCTGGGCGCCTGCGCGCCAAGAGATGGTGCGGCGAGCACGAGGACGTCAGCCTGACGACGGACATGATGGAGAACCTGCGTGGCGTTTACTTGCCGCCGTTACGAGATGCTTCACAAGGCCTAAAACCCGGCCGAACTAGCCAGCTTGCGCGGCTAATGCAACTGCTTTCTGACGATGACGGCATCAAAGGCATAAACAAGGCCCTTCAAGAACTGGATGGAGCACTGAAGTCGCACCTGCCCATTGTCAACACCCACGAAGCCATTAACACTCGGCACAAGACGATGCTTGGCTCGCAACTCGCACAGCACTTAGAGGTCGGTCTCAGTGCCAGCGACTTCAAGAGCCTGAAGTCTCGGCTATCATTGGTAGTAGATACCTTCGAGATCGAGCAGAATGGGTTGGGTTTCAATAACCTGATCTATATGGCGGTCGTACTGAGTGAGCTCACGAAGAGCCCGGATTCTTGCTTCCGGGGTCTGATCGTCGAAGAGCCCGAGGCGCATCTGCATCCCCAGCTCCAAGCAGTGTTGCTGCAGTACCTTCAGTCCATCCAGGCCGTGAATGGTGAGAAGCCCGTCCAGCTCTTCGTTACCAGCCACTCGCCGAACTTCGCGAGCATTGCGAACCTGAACAGCCTGGTATGCCTGGTCGACACCGGTACCGAGGCCGAGACCTTCCTTCCTCGCAGCGTCACCTTTGAAAAAGGTAAGAGGGAGAAGCTGGAGCGCTACCTCGATGTCACGCGCGCCGAGCTATTTTTCGCCCGCCGGGTCATTTTCGTCGAGGGCGCGGCTGAACTCATGATGGTCGACGCTCTGGCCAAGCGCATGAACTGCGATCTGCGCAAGCACGGCGTGAGCCTCATCAGCGTCGAGGGACTGAACTTCGACTCGTTCCTGCCGCTCTTCGGAGACAATGCACTGAAGATTCCGGTGGCGGTCCTGACCGACGCTGACCCAATACCGCCCAGGGCTGATACTGGTGCCGTGACTGAAAGATCTATCCACACTTCGGCTGCCTCTGCCGCCGAAGTTGCCCCGCTAGCAGCTGCGCCGCTCGCCGCCGAGGAACCTGAAGAGGAAGACGACGAGTATGTCGAGCCGCTCTACCCAGCACCTGGAGACACCGTCATCGTCTCGGCCAACACTGCCAAGATGAAGACCCGCGAGGATACCCACGTCAAAGTCTTCCATGGCCTTAAAACCTTCGAATACGACCTGGCCCTGGAGCCGGACAACCGCAATGCCATGCTCAAGGCGTTGGCAGGGCTAAGCCCGAGAATCGCCAAGTCTCTAAGTAAAATCGTTGCAGCCGAAGTTGGTGATGCGGCCCAGGCTAAGGCGCTGTTCTGCGGCATGTTCGAGCGCAAGCAGAACAACGTCCAGAAAGGTAGCTTTGCCCAATCGCTGGCACAGGTTCTTTCAGACGACACGGTGGCCTTCAAAGTGCCGTCTTATATCGAGGCCGCCATCCAGCACGTCTGCCAAATAGCGGCAGCACCCAAGCTATGAATGTGCTGACCACAGAACAGCAAGACGTCGTCGACGCGCCAATGGTGCCGCTATGCGTCATCGCCTGCGCTGGCAGCGGCAAGACCAAAACAGCCGTGCACCGCCTCGTGCGGATGCGCCGCAACCTTGGCGAGGCGCGAGGCCGCGTGGCACTGCTGTCGTTCTCTAATGTGGCGGTCGATACTTTCCGCAAGGCTTATGACGACCTAGCGATTAGCCTGCCGCCCAGCGCAGGTCCATCGCGGGTCGACATCGACACACTGGACGGTTTCATCACCGCCAACATCATCCGGCCGCATGGCCATCGGACCATGAAGTCCGCGCGGGCTGCCTTTCTCGTAACCGGCGGTGAAGCCTTCTTGGAGGGTTTCAAGTTCACGACATCGAAGTTTCCGCAGCCGATCAACGCTCTGCAATTGGTGGTCATGAATGGCGTCGAGCTCTTCTTTTACGTCTACAACGACCAAGTCGAGTGGATAGACACGTCCTTGGCAGTCAACATGATCGCGAAGCTGGGCCGCACCGGTGCCTACACGCATGACCTAGGACGGTATTGGGCATACCGCGTATTGAAGGAGCGCCCCGAGCTCCTCGCAGCCTTAGCCTGCCGCTATCCGTACATCGTGATAGATGAGGCGCAGGATATCGGGTCGGTCCATCAGGCTATCTTGGAGTTGCTCATCGGCGCCGGCTCATGCGTGACGCTTATCGGTGATCCTAACCAGGGCATCTATGAGTTCGCGGGTGCCGACGGCAAGTTCCTCGCCGACTACCACCAACGCCCCGGCGTCAAGCAGTATTCGCTGAAAAAAAACTTCCGGTCCGCCCCCTGCATCGTGGACCTAGCCAACGTCCTGTGTGGCCGTAAGGACATCACTGAAAGATCTGCGCCCAGCACACCGCATGGCGCCTTCTTCATCGGGTACAAGCGCGACCAGCATGCACAGTTGATAACAGCGTTCCGGGGCGCGATGTTGGCAACTGGTGCTGATATCAAGCGCAGCGCCGTCCTGTGCCGAGGCAGAGGCTTAGCGGACACGCTGCGTGGTGATGAGGCGCCAGCTGGCCGTGGCCTCGTCAAGATGTTCGCCGCTGCTGCAGTGCTGCGAGACCGACGAAGGGACTTCCTGAAGGCGTTTCAGAGGGTGACCGTGGCTTTGGTTGCTCTGCTGGACAATGCGCCCCACAGCCTAGTGAACCAGATAACACAATCATCCAGCAATCCCATCGATCGGGAACTCCGCAAGGTCATCTGGTCATTCACCCGTGACGCGGATTTCGGCCTGCCGTCTTCAGCGCTGGTAGCCGACATGCAGTGGCATTCCCTGCTACTAGATCGCGTCAAAGCCCTCCTGGTCCGCCTGGAAGCGAAATTCGGCCTAAAGCAGACCGACAACATCGGGCGCAAGTTATCTAAGAGGGCATTGCCTAACACGCCACTCGCCAGCGCCGAGGACTTGGCTGACAGTGATGCCAGGCCCCTGCGGATCGACACTGTCCACAAGGCCAAGGGGGAAAGTCTGGATGCCGTTTTGTACATGATCACCAAGGAACATGCGCAGGCTCTTCTAGAAGGTGTCACGACGGAGGTCGGGCGCATCGGCTACGTCGCTGTCACGCGAGCCCGAGACCTGTTTTGGTTGGCCCTGCCACACAACGCCTTGAATGAACTCCGACCTGAGTTGCTGGCCAGAGGATTCAATGAAGTAGGTATCGCCGCGGTGGCGCCCCATGCTTCCAAGGGAAGGTCAGCAATTATGTAGGGATTGCATCTATCGTCACCACACTGGCCGTCACCCTAACCAAAGTCCAAGCGCAACGATCAAGTGGCAGCGCTCGACTTCAATTTTGCTTGAGCCGCCAAGTGCTAATATGAAAATACCCGTTTATAGAATCAGGCAGTCCATTTGAGCCAAACTTTCCCCATGCTTCAAATTGAACAAACACAGAATTGGCTCAAACAGTTCGAGATGGGCGACCGCACGCTGGCTGAAAACCTACTTTCGGCCTTCCTGCTTGTATCGCGCGATGAATTCCACGACCACTTGCGAACACTCATCCTTGAGCGCGCAGCTCTCATTAATGGCGTTGTTGCGCTTTATGCGGAGCGCGAGCTTCGGCACCGATGGGGAGTTCCCCACCGCCTGTACAAAGAGTCGAAGAAGAAGCCTCTCCGCGCGGAAGGCAAAGTCGGTCCCGCTGCGATTCAGGCAAATAAGACATATGATCCGTCAGTCGGTAGCGAAGGGATCGTAGCGCAGTTGATCACCGAGCTATGCAGGGAGTTACCACATAAGTTCGTTAGCCACCCAGGGCCCGAGCAGATTCGCCAGAAAAAGGTACGAGCTTTTTGGGTCGTGACCGATCTCGTCGGCACCGGCCAACGAGCCTATCGCTATCTAGAAGCAGCGTGGCGGGTGCGTTCCGTCCGGAGCTGGTGGTCTGGGCACTTCCTGCAATTTGCAGTCATCGCCTATGCGAGCACGAATCGTGGAGCTGAGTGTGTCCGGCGTCACCCTTGCAGCCCAGAAATAATTCATGTCATGCCTTGCCCAACCATCGATAGCGCCTTCTCCAAAACACACGCCGCTGCAATGAAAAGGCTGTGTGAAACGTATGACCCGACGGTATCTGCCCAGAGAGCTGCCCCTTGGGCAGTTAGAAGTGTCAGCTTAGGTTATGGTGATACAGGCGCACTTCTAGTGTTTGCTCATGGTGCCCCTAACAACATCCCTCTGATGTTCCACAAGACATCCAAGCGAAAAAGCTCGCCGTGGACCCCGTTGTTTCCCGCCCGAGTGTCAGCGACTGTCGACTCCCGATCGTTCGGCGTCAGCATGAGCCAGGAAAAGATTCAAAAGCATTTATCCAACATCGGGCAGTTAAGGTTGGCTAAATCAAAAGCGGTTGTGGATGCTGCAATTCCAACCAGTGAGATATTCATGATTCTTGGCGCCTTGTCTCGTCCTCAACGTCTTAGCGATAGTGCGCTCTCACGTTATACAGGCATGCCAACCTACAAAGTGGCAAAGCTCTGCCGGTTGATGGCTAGCTACGGATGGATTGATTCCCGACGTAGACTGACTGACGCTGGACAAGGGCAATTGCGCCATGCGCGCAAAAATGTGGCGCAGCAGACGCATGGACAGTTTCGTCCTCTTGATCAAACGTCGCAGAAGCCGTACTATCCAAAGTCGTTGAGGCCTCCAGTTAAAGTAATCTAGATTCGGTGCGCGTCGGCACGACGCAACCACCATTGGTGTGCTTTGGTGCATCAACTGGGCGCAGACTACTGCCGCTCTATGTATTAGCTCCTGCTTACGGGTAATTATGCCCGCCACAGCCAACGTGGCGAGGTCTTCTACCTGCGGCGGGCATCATCACCCTACGGGTGTCAAAGTAGATGACCGACTGGAAGCCTCAACCCTATCTCCGCGCTGCACAGACTCTAGGTATCCGCCAAGAAGTGCTTGATGCCTCTGTCGCAGCAAGCCAAGCGGTCGTAGCGATCAACCCTTCCCTTCCGCCTATTCTGACGCTTAAACACCTGTCTTACTTGTCTGGCGTCTCATACCATTACCTGCGCCAGGTTGTCAGCCGCGATGAACTGAATCCATACAGGATATTTCGAATTCGCAAGCGCCCCACGCAGGATGGTCGCGCGCAGTTCAGAGTCATTTGTGTTCCAGATATCAAACTTGCCGAAGTGCAGCAATGGATTGCAAAAAAGGTATTGGGTCTTGGCAGGCCGCATTCAGCAAGCACTGCATTTGCACCGGGCTCGCGTCTAGTTGATGCAGTACAGCCCCACTGCGGTAGCCGATGGATCGTCAAGGTAGATGTTCGGCGTTTTTTTGAATCAGTAAGTGAAATCTCGGCCTACAGAGCTTTTCGGCGCCTCGGCTATCAGCCTCTGGTGTCGTTAGAACTTGCCAGGATTTGCACGAGGGTCGGGCCTTTCTCGAAACTTAGGCAACAACGCCGCTGGATACGCGTGGCACCCACGTATGTCGCTAAAATCAGGAGTTACGCAGTTCACAGGTTGGGGCACCTGCCCCAAGGCGCACCTACCAGTCCGATGCTTGCTAACCTCACCATGTGTGAGGCCGATGCCGATCTTACCAAGATCGCAGAGGCGTTCGACATGGTCTATACGCGCTACGCCGACGACCTTACCTTTTCGACCAGCAAGAATTCATTCGATAGAAATGATGCGATAGCGCTCATCAAACAAATTTACCGAATCCTTGGGCGCTTTGGCCTAGAGCCTAATCTTGCTAAAACGCAAATCGTACCGCCCCGGGCCAGGAAGATTGTGCTCGGCTTACTTGTGGATCAGAGTACTCCGCGCCTGCCGCGCGAGTTCAAGAATAAGATTCGTATGCACCTCTACTACCTAGAGCGCGCAGATATAGGTCCCATACAGCACGCGCAGAAACGGGGGTTCTCTGCTGTCGCAGGACTACGGAATCACTTGATGGGGTTAGCAGCCTATGCTCGCCAAGTGGAGCCGACGTATGGAGCCGAGCTGAAAATGAGACTGAAGGCGGTACCTTGGCCAGTTGTCTATTGACAACAGCAGCCCTGCGGCTGTGCATAGCCTGCTTACCAGATGCTCTAATGGCTGCATTTAAGGTGAAAGCAGCCTTCCGCGATCCGGCGTGCGGAAATCCGCTTTGGCCGAATATCGGCCGGTAGGGCATAGTCCGCTTTGGGTTGCGGGCAGACCTCTACCTTGTTGCTACCCATTTTGCCGATCTGTTTGCCGGTTATATTCGTTTTTATTCATGGGGATAGCGCTTTTTAATAGAGGCTTTCTGCCGATCCTGTTGCCGATGTGGGCTGTGTGTCAAATCGAGCAATAACCGCGCTTGCTGTTTCGATGTGCGTTTCAAGTGCGCTGATGCAGGGTTGGAATGATTCTGAAAACCCGGTTTCGTTGCGCAGCGTTGCTACGTAGGTGCGTGCGATGGCCTCTGCGGTTCGCCAGATGGTGGGGGAGATATAGGGGTAAAGTTTTGCCGGGTTAAGCGATGCGGGTATCTCGCCGCCGCTTTTTGGGGCAAAGCCCATCGGTAGCATGTCGTAGGCGGGCGCTAATTGATAGGGTCGACCATGCTCGGAAACAAAGGATAAGTTGCCGGCATGCATGTCGGTGTTGCCGATTAGTATGCCAAAGGCTTGTAGCAATGCAACAGCGTCTGCTGCAGCGGTTTCGATACAGTCTTGTTGGGCGAGCGCCTGAGCGATTGGTGTCCAGCCAACATTGCCCAAGCCTACAAACTCGGCATCCAGTGCGGCTAAGCTGAAAAGGCCGCGGCGGCCAAATTCGTCAACTCGATCAAATCGTTCGATCTCCATAAAGCGCTGCGTGCCGGAATCCAGAATGCGGGTTGTTGCGGCAATAACATCTGCCTCATTCAGCGTAAGCAGTGCCAGGTGTTCGGCCAGTAGCAGATCTCGCCAACGTTGGCTGATGGCGTTGTTTTCGGCGGCGGTGAACTTAACGATGACATGACGTGGTCCTGCCGACGTTTGTGCGTAAGCCAGGAACTTGGGTTGTTCGCCACCGGCAGATGAACCGGGCGAGTCCCCTCGGGCAGCTTCTACGGCGCGTTGGATGTAGGCCGCCGCCTTTTGATTTTCAGTTATTGGTTCGTGGCGGGTATTAGCGAGAAAGCTGTCGCGGGCGGTGTGGCCAAGCAGCAGGTTGCCGATGGCATCGTGACCATGAGCCAGCAACGCGCGTAGAGCGTGGGTGTCGCTCCATTCGTTGAGCGCAGCCGGGAGCGCGAGTGTCTGCGCGTGGCGGGCGGCATAGGCACGACCGAGATATCCCTGCGGACGCATATCGTATAGCCACCAGGGAATGCCATGGCTGTGCAGGGTTTTGCCATCAGCCTGGCGCATGACATAACCCTCTGGCCTAACGGGAGTGAGCGTGCCTAATTCACGGATGGTGCCTTCTGCCGAAACTCGGTAAACCGGAATTTCGCCAAGGCCACGAGCGGTATCCCGCAGGGTGTAATGAATAGATGTCCCGCTGCCGACGCGCACGATATCGTCTCCCAGTGCAGTAATGGCACGGGAGAGTGTTGGCTGGCTTAGTTGAAGCTTTTCAATAAGTTGCCGTGCATTGGCCGGCCTCTGTGCCAACTGGATGCGTAATCGTTCGGTATGCGCCGCCATGGATGTGAATAGATATATGAATAGATAAGTGAATAGTAATTCTATGCTGATTGGTGGTGCTTGTGTTGATTAGGGCTTGAAATTTAATCGGGTCGCCCCTAGTATTAGCACTCAACGGCTTCGAGTGCTAACAAATCTCGTTTTGCCGTCCGCATTTAAGACTTAAAGCTAAATTGTCCTCACTGGAGTTAAGACTATGAAAATTCGTCCTTTGCATGACCGCGTAATCGTCAAGCGTCTGGAAGAAGAACGTAAAACCGCCTCGGGCATCGTGATTCCTGATGCTGCTACCGAGAAGCCAGATCAAGGCGAAGTGATCGCCGTTGGCAACGGCAAGATTCTCGAAGACGGCAAGGTTCGTCCGATGAGCGTTAAGGTAGGTGAGCGCGTGCTGTTCGGTAAGTACGGCGGCCAGCAAGTTAAGGTGGATGGCGAAGAACTGCTGGTTCTGCGTGAAGACGACATCATGGGTGTGGTTGAAGCTTAAGTTGCTTCCCAACGCATTGATCTGAATAAATTTTAGGAGAAACACATGCCTGCAAAGCAAGTTATTTTTGGTGATGACGCTCGTGCCAAGATCGTTAACGGCGTTAACATTCTGGCCAATGCCGTTAAGGTAACACTGGGTCCTAAGGGCCGTAATGTCGTTCTGGAGCGCTCATTTGGCGCCCCGACGGTGACCAAGGATGGTGTGTCGGTTGCCAAGGAAATCGAACTGAAAGACAAGTTCGAAAACATGGGCGCCCAGCTTGTGAAGGAAGTGGCTTCCAAGACCAACGACAACGCTGGTGACGGTACGACGACGGCGACTGTGCTGGCACAAGCGGTTGTGCGCGAAGGCTTCAAGTACGTTGCTGCTGGTTACAACCCGGCCGACCTGAAGCGCGGTATCGACAAGGCTGTGGCTGCTGTGGTCGAAGAGATCAAGAAGCTGGCCAAGCCAACGACGACCAATAAGGAAATCGCTCAAGTCGGTTCGATTTCGGCTAACTCGGATGCAGACGTTGGCGCCATCATCGCTGAAGCGATGGACAAGGTGGGTAAAGAAGGCGTGATTACCGTTGAAGACGGTAAGTCGCTGGCTAACGAGCTGGACGTGGTTGAAGGTATGCAGTTTGACCGTGGCTACCTGTCGCCTTACTTCATCAACAACCCAGAAAAGCAAATCGCCGCGCTGGATAACCCGTTTGTGCTGCTGTTCGACAAGAAGATCTCGAACATCCGCGATCTGCTGCCGGTACTGGAGCAAGTGGCTAAGGCTGGTCGTCCGCTGCTGATTATTGCTGAAGACGTTGATGGTGAAGCACTGGCCACCTTGGTAGTGAACAACCTGCGCGGCATTCTGAAGACGGTTGCTGTTAAGGCACCGGGCTTTGGTGATCGTCGTAAGGCCATGCTGGAAGATATCGCCATTCTGACCGGCGGTACGGTGATTGCTGAAGAAGTGGGTCTGAGCCTCGAGAAGGCTACCCTGGAAGATCTGGGCCAAGCCAAGCGTATTGAAGTGGGTAAAGAAAACACCACGATCATTGATGGCGCTGGTTCGGAAGACAACATCCAGGCTCGCGTTGGCACGATCCGCAAGCAGATCGACGAAGCGACTTCGGATTACGACAAAGAGAAGCTGCAAGAGCGCGTGGCCAAGCTGGCTGGCGGTGTTGCCGTGATCAAGGTCGGCGCTGCGACTGAAGTTGAAATGAAAGAGAAGAAGGCTCGTGTTGAAGATGCGCTGCACGCAACCCGTGCTGCCGTTGAAGAAGGCGTGGTACCTGGTGGCGGCGTGGCACTGATCCGTGCCCGCTCGGCGATTGAAAACCTGAAGGGTGACAATCACGACCAGGACGCTGGTATCAAGATCGTTCTGCGCGCTGTGGAAGAACCACTGCGTCAGATCGTGACGAACGCCGGCGACGAGCCATCGGTGGTGATCAACAAGGTGCTGGAAGGCAAGGGTAACTTCGGTTACAACGCGGCTAACGGCACCTATGGCGATCTGGTTGAGCAAGGCGTGCTGGATCCAGCCAAGGTAACCCGTTCGGCACTGCAAAATGCCGCTTCGGTTGCTGCACTGATTCTGACTACCGATTGCCTGGTAGCCGAAATGCCGGACGACAAACCTGCCGGCGGCATGGGTGATATGGGTGGCATGGGCGGTATGGGTGGCATGGGCGGCATGATGTAAGCCCTGGGCACTTTTAGCCTATGTAATACGGAAGACCCTTGCTTCGGCGAGGGTCTTTTGCTTTGTGCGGTTAAAATACTGCTTTTGAATATTCCATTGGATTTGTCATGAATCGTCCGGCACCAACTAGCACACGCAAAGGCATTATTCTGGCCGGTGGTTCGGGCACGCGTTTGTACCCGGCGACCTTGTCGGTATCGAAGCAGCTGCTGCCGGTGTACGACAAACCCATGATCTACTACCCGCTCACCAGCCTGATGATGGCCGGTATACGGGATGTGCTGATTATTTCCACCCCGCAAGACACGCCGCGCTTTGAACAACTACTGGGTGATGGATCGCAGTGGGGCATGAATCTCACGTACTGCGTGCAGCCATCGCCGGATGGCCTGGCGCAGGCGTTTATTCTCGGGGCAGATCATGTGGGTAATAACCCGAGTGCGTTGATCCTGGGGGATAACCTCTACTACGGGCATGACTTCACCACGCTGCTGAAGCGTGCGGATACCCAGACCTCTGGTGCCTCCGTCTTTGCCTATCACGTGAAAGACCCCGAGCGTTATGGGGTGGTTGAGTTTGATGCCACGGGTAAGGCGCTTTCTATTGAAGAGAAACCCGCCAAGCCGAAGAGCCGTTACGCGGTGACTGGTTTGTACTTCTACGACAACCAGGTGGTCGATATCGCGAAGAGCATCAAACCATCGCCACGGGGCGAACTGGAAATCACCGACGTGAACAAAGTCTATCTGGAGCAAGGCCAGCTGAATGTAGAGATCATGGGCCGGGGCTACGCCTGGCTGGATACCGGCACGCATGATTCACTGATTGAAGCCGCTCAGTTCATCCAGACCATTGAACATCGTCAGGGCTTTAAAGTCGCTTGCCCGGAAGAAATTTCCTATCGCAATGACTGGGTAAGCGCCGAAGCACTGGAACAGCTTGCTCAGCCCTATCTCAAAACGGGCTATGGCCAGTACCTGATGGATTTGCTGAAAGGCGATCTGTAATGAAAGTCACCGAGACTAAGATTCCGGGGCTGCTTATTATTGAGCCGAGAGTCTTTGGTGACGAACGTGGCTTCTTCTTTGAAAGCTTTAACGAGAAGGCGTTTGCTGAAGCGACGGGCGTGAAGCCAAGCTTCGTGCAGGATAACCACTCCAAATCAGCCAAGGGCGTATTGCGTGGGCTGCACTATCAGCTCCCCCCTAAGGCGCAGGGCAAACTGGTACGCGTGGTTCAGGGTGAAGTCTTTGATGTGGCTGTTGATATCCGTAAAGACTCGCCAACCTATGGTCAGTGGGTCGGCGAGGTGCTGTCTGCGGATAACAAGAAACAACTGTGGATTCCACCGGGTTTTGCCCATGGCTTCCTCACGCTGTCGGATACAGCGGAGTTCCTCTATAAAACCACGGATTACTGGTCGCCGGAGCATGAGCGGGCGATCCTCTGGAACGATGCCACGCTCAACATTGATTGGCCGCTGAATGGCTTAACGCCGCAATTGGCTGCCAAAGATGCGGCAGCGGTGGCGTTTAGCGCGGCTGAGATTCCGGGGCAGTTTTAAACTCCAGCACCTTGTTGTACTCGGCATCTAGCAGAATGAGGCTGCCGTTGTTCAGGTGATAAGCCGTTACGCTTTGTAGTGCTTTGAAGTACGAGGCTTCCTGTTGAT
>JBDLTI010000039.1:0-15710 GCA_039805865.1 Pseudomonadota bacterium
TGGCGATTGGCTTCCAGATCTGTTTCTACATGAGCTTAGCGGGCTTTGCCTGCGCCTGGCATTACCGTCTCAAGCTTCGTTGCGGCATCACCCAGGGCATCACATATGTCCTGTGGCCGCTATTGTCTGGTGTTTTCATGGTATTCATTGCGGTCTATAGCATTCCTACCTTTGATTTAATTACGAACCTACTGGGCGCGGGTGGGCTGCTGATTGGTTTTATTCCGTTGCTTCTCAATCGACGGACGGCCAGATTTAGCTCAAAGCCTTAAGTGATTTAAAGGTAAAATGGGCAGTTATGCATTTGCACCGCCAGACTATTCGCTTACCCATCGCCCGCTTAATGCTTGCGATGGCGTTCGTCTGCGCGCTACTGTCTACCCAGTTTTTTCTGAATCGGCACGTTGTTGAACATGCTGCAGCGCCAACGCTTGCCGCTTGGCAAATCGATAACGAATCCGGCATGCCAGATGGCTCGAGCTGCCTGACTTGTCTGGAACATCAGGCACACGGCGCTGCCTTAATCGGGAAACCTGCCGTCATTCTGGTGGATGGCATCAGCCCCATGCAGGCTCAGGCGCTGCCGCCCAACACCCCTTATCTGGCGCCTGAACGCGCCCGCCAGCGCGCACCACCCGTTCTTTCCTGAATCGTTTGATATCTAAAGCACCGTAGCCAGTACTGCGGTGCGTTGTCGTATATTTCAGGAAGACGTTTATGTCGTGTTTATCACCACGCGCCGCCATTGGCGCGCTTTGCCTTTTTCCCGCAATTTTCAGCACTCCGCTCCATGCGCAAGAAGCGCCGGATGTACAAACCCAGTTAACGCAGATTCAGGCGAGCCTGCAGCAGATGCGTACCGATTACGACCAGCGGATCGCCACACTGGAAGCTCAGGTCAGCCAGCTGAAAAAAGAAAATACTCAGTTGGCCAGCCAGGCGCGCAAGCCCGTTGCGACCCTAGCGCAAGCGCCTTCGGAAGGGCCTCGCGGCAGCATTGAAACCTATCCACCACTCCCCGGCAGCAAACCAGCCGCTACCGACAGTGCGCCAGCTAAGACACTCAGCAAGGCACAACAACGGGTTGCCAAGGTTGAGTCTCTGGAAGACAAAATAACCGCCGTGGCGCCCCCACCTGCGGCTGCCGCGCCAACGCCATTCCCGAATCTGGGCGGCAATGATCGCACCATCGATCTGGGGGCAGAGCTGTTCCTCGACGCCAAGTACTCATCGCAAAGCCAGAACCCGGAAAACCCTTATGCCGGCGTGTTGCCGAATGGAGCCGAGGGTGTTCCCCGTGGCTTCTCGATTGGCGAAACCGAACTGGTCTTCAAGGGCGCAGTAGACAACCTCTTCCGCGGCGAAGCGCGCTTTGTCCTGGAACAAGAAGGCAATAGCACGAGCATCAAGACGGAAGAGCTCTTTGCCGAAACACTGGGCCTACCCGGGGGCACCAAGGTCAAGGCCGGTAAATACTGGTCGAGCGTGGGTTACCTGAATGACAAGCACCCGCACGAGTGGGACTTCGTTGATCTGCCATTGGTTTATAAGCAGGTCTTTGGTGGTCAGCTCAATGAAACCGGTGCCCAGCTGAGCTGGATTGCACCGACCGACAATATGCTCTTCAAGTTCGGTGGCGAAATTGCCCAAGGCTCCAATGGCTATGGCGAAAGTTTCAATAGCAACTACAACCAGAACAAGCCGCGCCTGGGCACCTTATATGCCAAGACGGGTGGTGATATCGGGGATTCGCACTCCTGGCAAGGTGGGTTGTCTTGGGTCCGATCAACTACGGGCAGCGGCGCCAGTGCTAATCAGGCGACCTACACCCTTAGCAATACGAATGACGTCAACTTCACCGGTGGCAACACCACTTGGATTGCCGACTTTGTGTATCGCTGGGCACCGTTTGGTAACCCGACCTCACAAAACCTCAAGATTCAGGGTGAGATGTTCTGGAACAAACAAAGCGGCAGCATGACCAGCAATTACAACTGTGCCGAAACTGAGGGGCAGTGTTTACAGGGTTCTAACTTCGCCCAGAACCAGCAGGGCTTCTACACCCAGGGCATCTATCAGTTTATTCCGAAGTGGCGTGCTGGTTACCGTTATGACCGCGTCTTCAATGGCACGAATAGTTTTGGCCTACCTGCCGAAGCACTGGCTGGCTCGCAGATACAGAGTGGCTGGGATCCATATCGCAATACGATCATGATGGATTGGGCGAATTCGGAATACTCGCTGATCCGTCTGCAGTTGGCACGCGACAATGCGTTTGGTCCGGGCATTTATAACAACGCCATTTATCTGCAATACATCATGAGCCTGGGCGCTCATGGCTCACACAAATATTGATGAGGTGACACCATGAAATTATTCAAAACACTCTCTGCCTTATCAACCGGCCTTATGCTCTCGCTGACGCCTTCGTTAGCCCATGCCGACCTGAAGATCTTTGCCACGGTGCCGGAATGGGGTGCGCTGGCTGAAACGCTGGGTGGCGACAAGGTGAAGGTATACACGGCCACGACTGGTATGCAGGATCCTCACCGGATTCAGGCACGACCATCGTTGATTGCCAAAGCACGTAGTGCAAATCTGCTGATTGCCACGGGAGGGGGCTTGGAGATTGGCTGGTTACCAACCGTACAGCGTGAAGCCAACAACGCCGGCATCATGCCGAATCAGCCAGGCTTTATCGAAGTGTCTCGCTACGTGCAGATGCTCGACATTCCAGCGGTGGTCGACCGCACGATGGGTGACGTGCATGCCGAAGGCAACCCGCATATCCAAACCGACCCGCGCAACCTGCTGCCGATTGCCAAGGCCATTAGTGCCCGCATGCAGCAGCTCGACCCGGAAAACGCCACCTACTATCACACACAGCTTAGTCAGTTTAATCAAAGCTGGCAGGCGAATCTGCAACGCTGGCAAAAACAGGCCGCTCCGATACGCGGTGTGAAGGTCTGGTATCAGCATGATGGCTACCCGTACATGAATGCCTGGCTCGGCTTAAATCAAGTCGGTGTACTGGAACCACACCCGGGCGTTGAACCGTCGAGCCGCCAACTTGCTGACATTTTGCAACGTCAACAAAGCGTGCAGGGGCGGATGGTCATCGCACCGGCCTACCTGAACGATGCGCCCGCCAAATGGCTTTCTGAAAAAGCCGGCATTCCGGTTGTGGTGTTGCCGTTCACTGTCGGCGGCAATGAGCAGGCTAAAACCCTCGCGGCGCTTTACGACGATACCATGCAGCGCCTGTTGGTCGCGCTAAAGTAAACTGAGCCCATGAACGACTTCTCTGTTTTTGCCGACATCCTGCTCCCGGCCCTCGTGGCCGGATTGCTGGTGATTAGCACGCACATTCCTTTGGGCTTCAAGGTGTTGTCTCGCGGCATCATCTTTATGGATCTGGCCATTGCGCAGGTGGCCGGTCTGGGCGCGCTTCTCGTAACCGTACTCATTGGTGAAAACGCATCGCCGCTGATCACACAAACGGGCGCGATGTTACTGGCACTCGGCGCGGCGCTCCTGCTATTACGCTGTGAACGTTTAACCCAGCGCTATCAGGAACCGCTGATCGGTACATTATTTGTTCTGGCCGCCACGGCCGGCATTTTGTTGCTGGCGGGCGACCCGCATGCGGGTGAACACATGACTGATCTGCTCTCCGGGCAAATCCTATGGGTTTCTCGCGAACAGCTCATCACCAGCGGCGCCATCACTGGGTTATTACTGCTAGCGCTCTGGGTATCACGACAAAGCGCCAGCATGTTCTACGCGCTCTTTGCCGTCGCCATTACGCTATCGGTGCAATTAGTGGGCGTCTATCTGGTCTTTGCCACGCTGATCATTCCTGCACTGGCAACAGCGCGCATCACTTCGCAACGAAAACGCTACTCAGTGGCTTATGGACTAGCGGTCGTTGCCTATGCGGGTGGGTTGATCGGGTCAGCACTATTCGATTTGCCGAGTGGGCCGCTGATTGTTTGGTGTCTCGCTTTATGTGGCGCCATCACTGCTTTTGTTGCCAACGCGCAACAGAAATATTCTGTCTGAATAAGCCGGCTGTTCGTTAATGAATTGTTAATGCCGCACCAATTGATTAACCGTAGAATCAACTTGTGAGCTGCACGCTCATCCTATTTTTCAAGGAGTTCACTATGCGTCGTTTTGCTATCGCTACCGCTGCTTTCCTAGCAGCCGCCTCTGTTTATGCTGCTGACGCCAAAGTCGGCAATCTGAGTATCGATGATGTCTGGGCTAAATCTGGCCAACCCGGCCCGGTGCCTTCTGCCGCTTTTATGGAGATCAAAAACAAAGGTGCGGCAGACAAGCTGGTTAGCGCTAACTGCGACTGTGCAAAGGCGACCGAATTGCACAATGTCAAAATGATTGATGGCACCATGAAGATGTACAAAGTGGATGCCATGGATGTGCCTGCAGACGGCGAACTCAAGCTCAAGTCGGGCAGCTATCACATCATGCTCATCGGCCTGAAACGGCCGCTGGTCGCTGGTGAAACCGTGCCGCTCAAATTGAAATTTGAAAAAGCGGGTGAAGTTACTGTAAACGCCAAGATCAAAGACAAAGCTGCCCACACCGGTCACTAAGTTTTTTGCCGCCACAAAATAACCCCACTCGCTCTTTGGCCGGTGGGGTTGTTTTTTATGCACTAGGTTCAATATACTGAAGCAACTAGTTTTAATGCCGGAGCCTTTTCATGGATAACCTGTTGCATATCGTCTGCCCGCATTGCGATGCGGTGAATCGTCTGCCACAAGCGCGTCTGGCAGAAAATCCGTCCTGCGGCAAATGCAGTCAGCCTCTTTTTAACGCCCACCCGGTCGCACTTACTCAGCAGACTTTTGCCAAAGCCATTACCCGCAACGACATTCCTGTGTTGGTGGATTTCTGGGCGCCCTGGTGCGGCCCCTGCAAGATGATGGCGCCGCAATTCGAACAAGCGGCAGGCCAATTAGAGCCTTATGTCCGTCTAGCAAAGGTGAATACCGAGGCCGAACAGATGCTGGGTGCTCAATACGGTATTCGCAGCATCCCAACACTTGCCCTATTCAAAGGTGGCAAAGAAATCGCCCGCCAAGCAGGCGCCATGGGTACGGCCGATATCGTGCGCTGGGTTCAGAGTCACCTCTAATCCCAACGCACGCTATTCATGCAGCCATTTTGGCTTCGTTCGCAGCCAAAGGATGCATCCCGAGGGCAGCGAGCGCCTCTGACAGATCCTGATCGCTGAGCTTCTGCTGAGCACGCAACCACACCAGCATAGCGACCGGCACGGAAGGTTTAATATCCTTTTCGAACCGTGAGCCCAGTGGTTGCGATACACCAAACATCGACCAGAAATCACGCTGATTCCGCCCAAGTTCCTTACGCATGGTTTTGAGCTCTTCCGAGCTCAGGTGCGATTGACGACTGGTACGTGCCATGAGGTCTCTCCTTAGAACTTGATGTTAAGTGCGGTGTAATAGCTGATACCCATACCAGGGACCGCCTGGCCCCAAGCTGGTCCGCCCATAGCGGGTTTTAGCGTCATGGTTTTACCTTGCCCCAGGTATGCACCGCCCAATGGCTGGTAATACAAGGTATTGAAGACATTATTAATACCAGCATCAACACGATACTTCTGCCAGGAGTAACTTGCCTTCAAATTTGTCAGGAAATAACCCGGGGTCGGAATCTCGTTGCGCTCCACCGACAGAAAGTTGTTCTTGTTGGCTACGGCAATCAGCTGAATCTGGTTATCCCATCCGCCATACTGGTGTGAAAAATTCACCTTACCGTTGACCGGCATGACGTTGTACAAGCCATAACCGGTCACCAAGTTCTTGCCATAAGTCCAATTGAACAAGCCCTGTGCACTAAAACGACCAAAATCTGTCTTCGCGATCGGCATCTGCCCATCCAGATCAACACCTGCCAAGTTGGCATTTTGGTTTACATACCGCATAACGTTAAACGTATTTGCCGCAAGCGTTGTGCTCGGGTAACCGGTTGAAGAGTTACCGGTCCATTGAACAGCATCAATGTAGTTCTCGACATACGAGTAAAAAGGAGAGGCTTTAGCTACGTAATCACGATCTGCCGTATGAAGATCATAAGCAGCAGAAGCTGTGTATGCCGTTTCTGCTTTCAGGTTCGGGTTACCAAAGTAGCCATTACCGTCTCCCACAAAATTATTCATACCAGCAGTCATGCCCATTGTTGACCATGAATACAACTCATAAAGATTTGGTGCTCGAACTTGTCGAGCCAAGCCTAATTCCATATCCTGTTGATCACTGTGCCTGTAGCTGCCCGTCAGCGTCACATCAACATCGTTAAAGCTATTGGATTTATTGGCGGCGTTAAAAGTAGCAGAGTCTGCACCATAATTACATGCCATCATGCCGCACATGTTATTGCTGCTATATCCCTGCACGTTACCCGTTGATGCGTTTATTAAAGAATAGCGCGCACCAAACAAGGCCTTCCATTGTTGGTCAAAACTTTTTTCCCACTCACCAAATACTGAAGAAATTTGTTGCAAGCCCCCGTTAATATTCTTAAACGTATTGGGTGACATTGAGGCTGAATTCGCAACTGGTGGCCAATAATCATTTAGGTAATAACGTTGCCATTCAGCGCCTGTTCGCAGCATTGAACCATCGCTTAGATTAATATCCCCCTTCACCTTGACGCCTGACGTATTGCTATTAGTGTCCATAGGCATACCATTCACAGGAGCCGAAGCGGTGCCATAGTTGTATTGCTTATTCGGCCCAAAGTTCATCTGGTGATTCAACTGCTCATAGTAAGCTTGTGCTTCAAGCTTCCCCCAGTCGTAACCTCCCCAGTATTGCAAGTTGTAACGCTGTTGCTGGTTACCCGTTAAATCCATACGCTGGTTAACATAACCTTCGTACGGGATATCCTGCCAGCTGTATTTCAGCTGCACGGTATGCTTGTCAGCCTTAAGCGCCAAGGCCACTGCCTGATTGGTGGCTTCATAAGAGGTCGACCCAACCATGTTTGCCGGCAGCGTCTGATTTCCGCTTGTTGTATTTAGCGTGGTTACTGGCTTATGAAAGTTGCCGCCGGCCGTATAGTTATTCGCGGAAGATGTAGAACCCGTGTAATTAACACTCAACCAATCGGTTGCTGCGGTCACGCTGAGGTTGCCGCCGATATTGTTATTGTTAGTGCCGTAAAAGAAGCCTGCGTTACCGTTGATCAAACTCTGGTCAGCTTCAGCAAAAGTCGGTTGGCCTGTACTCGCGACAATCGCACCACCGATGCTGTTAAAACCGATGCTCACGGGCTTGAGGCTTTTAAACACCTGCAGGCTTTTGATGCTGGATGGGTCCACATACGACAACGGGGTGTTCATGTGGTTCGGACAAGAGGCAATGGCATCCACGCCATCAACCACGACATTGATCCGATCATCAGCCAAACCGCGAATAACGGGAATGCTGGAAACAGCACCACCGACCTGGAAGGCAACGCCAGAGACGTTGGTCATTAGCGTCGCCGTATCGACATTAGCTGCACGCTGGATGTTGAGTTCTTTACCGGCCACTACGGCATCCGCATCGTAACGCGTGGCATTCACATCTACATTAACCGGTTCGGCGGTCGACTCCTGTGCCCATAGAGGGGCTGCAGCAAAAGCAATACTCAACGCAAGCGCCAATGGCTTGCGCATAAACAGTGGGGACTTCATTACAAACTCCAATTTGAATGCGCGTAGTGCTTGCGGTGATCAACCACGCACGACAACGCTTACTGGCACGACGCCAGCGCTCTATTCAGATCAGATTTGTGCAGGGGGCCCGGTAGCTGGTTCAGACCAGGCGCGGGTGAGATAGACTGCCGTAAAGGCCAGTTGTCCGACTTCGGCACCCGCACTCTGGTGCACCTTGAAGTCAAAATTCATGGGGGGCGCAATACCTGTCTGACTCATCAGGCAAAGCGGGCAATGCCCACCGGATTTGGCCTGCGTGTCTGTATCGGCATCCACTTCACCCGCGACCCACACCTGGCTACTGCCCTGCATGGTACACACCGATTCCCAACCGCCCTCACCGGCAGCCGCTTTGGCCTGGGCGACGGGCATAAAGCCAATCATTGCCTGCCAGCAAACCACCAATGCCAAAAGCCAGCGGCTCATGCGCTGGCGAGACAGTTTCGGCAAGGAAAGTGAGAAGGTGACATTCATAAACAATACCGTTGGGCATTATCTATGAATAACCCTTTGATTGCCAAACAGATTGGTCAAGGTTTGATCTAGATCAAACTCTCAGTCAGCTTTGGGCCAAGCCTCAGTAGCCCCATCCACCATAACCATAAGGGCCGTAACCCATGCCTGGCCCACCCATGGTATTAAGCTCGATGGCGCCTGCCACGTTGTTAATCGCCTGGGCTTGCGCCTGTTGCGCCAAGACGTTTTCTCGCTCGTTGGCGACTTTCAGGTCTTTATCCAGACCTGGCGCATTGGCCGGGCGGGCAAGATTGACCGTGTAGTCCGCGTCGATCCCATCGCACAAAGCCGTATTTTCGGGTGAGGACGCTTCTGCACCACTCGCCCATTGCGCCGTAAAGCCCGGTGCCATGTAGCAACCATTCGCACCTAGCGGGAAACCGCGGGCTGAATCTTTGGTGAGCGTTATCACCAGGGGTGCCTGCCCCAACGCCTGTTTGTTGCTGCTGATCAGCGCCCCTTGCGGCACCGAGTTCACCGTTAAAGAGCCAGCGCAACCAGAGAGCGCCACCATGGCTATCAGGGGGAACGATCGGCAAAACGGTGTCATGAACTTATCCTTTGGGGAAGGCAACGAGGTGATCAATTTCCAATTGAATGCCAATCATCTCACCCACCGCGTGATTATGGTGACTTGGCACCAACGATAAGACGCGATCACCCGATGGCAATTCCAGGGTGTAGAGGAAGGCTGCCCCCCGGAAAACGCGTTCGAGCACTTTGGCGCGAACAGGGCTGCTGTCATCGTGCTGAATATCATCGGGACGGATCAAGACATCGACATCGGAATCCATCGTCACATCCAGAGGCTGAATACGACAGAGTTCCCCCAACTCGAAGCTGACACAGTTTTGCCCACTCACTCTCGCTGGCAAGAAAACGCCATCGCCGACAAAGGTGGCGATATGACGGGTCGCTGGCTCGTGATACAGGGCATAAGGCGATGCCCATTGTTGCAGCTGACCATCCACCATAACCCCCACCCGATCTGCCATGGCAAAGGCTTCTTGCTGATTGTGCGTGACCAGCAAGCCGGTGGTACCCGTTTCTTTGAGGATGTTGTGTACGTCGATCGAGAGTCGCTCACGCAGTTCGACATCAAGATTAGAGAATGGCTCATCCATCAGCAGCACCGTAGGGCCCGGCGCCAACGCACGTGCCAGGGCAACCCGTTGCTGCTGCCCGCCAGATAGCTGATGCGGATAACGTTTACCGGCATCCGACAAACCAACCAGCTCGAGCATTTCATCGATGCGCCGGCCTTTATCAACACTGCTCCATTCGCGCAGGCCGAAGCCGACGTTATTGGCCACGGTCATGTGCGGGAAAAGCGCATAGTCCTGGAAGACCATACCAATCTGGCGGCGCTCTGGCGCGAGTTGCCAATTGGCATCGGCAACCCAGTGACCATTTAGCGCAATACGCCCGCCTTGCAATGGTTCAAAGCCGGCAATGGCTCTGAGCACGGTGGTTTTGCCGCAGCCGGAACCGCCGAGCAGGCAGCCGATTTCTCCGGGCGCCAAAGCAAACGACAGTTCGCTGACGACCGATTTACCGCCGTAACCTAAAACCACCGCATCAAGATGTAGCGCGTCCATACGTCTCACTGTACCGTTAATGAAAACCCGATTCGGATTTTTTGATCAGCAGAATAACAGGCAATAATCCGGCTAGCACAATCGCTAGACTGGGTAATGCAGCACGATCCCACATGCCTTCGGAAGTCATTTCAAATACCCGCACGGCCAGCGTATCCCAACCGAAGGGCCGCGTCATCAAAGTGATGGGCATTTCTTTCATGACATCAACAAACACAATCAGTGCTGCTGTGAGCAAACCACCACGCACCATGGGCAACTGTAAATGCAGCAGTACTTTTTTTGGAGACAAGCCAAGTGAGCGTGCTGCATTACCCTGGTTACGCGTGATGCGTTGCATGGCGGCATCGATAGGCTGGAAAGCTACTGCCAGAAAACGCGCCGACAGCGCGGCCAACATAACGACTAAAGAGCCTTTGAGGATTTGCTGTACATCCCAATGAAACCATGCCGCGAGACTAATCAGTTGATTATCAAGCCAGGCCACGGGAATGAAGACGCCCACTGCGAGCACCGTGCCGGGAATGGCATAGCCCAACGTGGCCAGACGCACGATCAACTGTGTCGTATTGTCTTTATGGTGCTGACGTATTGCGCTGAGCAACAAGCCGAGCACGGTAACCACCAGTGCAGCAACGCCCGCGAGCCAGACCGAGTGCAATAGGAATACCGGGTAGCGCGCATCGAAGTCTTCTTTCCAGACATCAACCACCCAGACCACCAGCTGCAGCATGGGCACCGCAAAGGCAATGGCAAAGATCGCTGCGCAGAATACTGCCGCTGCCCATTTGGCACCGCCCTGTAACGCGATACGTACCGGTGTAAAACTCTTCACGGCATAGCGACGATTATGGCGGAGGCGTTGATCGATCACTGCCAGCACCAGCACGACCAACACTAATAACGATGCCAACTGACTAGCGGCTGATAAATTAAAGAGCGAGAACCAGGCTTTGTAAATGGCGGTAGTAAACGTATCGAAACTGAAGATGGATACGCTACCGAAATCGGCCAGCGTTTCCATGAGCGCCAGCGTTACCCCACCGGCGATCCACGGGCGTGCCATTGGCAGCGCAACTTTCCAGAACGCCTGAAAGCGTGTGTAACCAAGCATCTGCGCCGCTTCAACCGCCCGCAAGCCCTGGGTAATAAATGCATTGCGCGCCAGGAGATATACGTACGGGTAAAAAGCCAAGGTCAGCACCAGCACCACGCCACCGGTAGACCGGATCGGCGGAAACCAGGCAGAGCTGCCAAACCACCCCCGCAACACCGTTTGCACCGGGCCAGTAAAATCGAGGAGACCCACTTGCACAAAAGCCAGCACATAAGCCGGCATGGCCAGAGGCAGCATCAGCCCCCAGGAAAAAAACTTCCGGCCGGGAAAGTTGCAGACTGCAGTGAGCCAGGCCAGCGAGACGCCGAGAAACAGCACACCGATACCCACGCCCAGCACGAGCACCAGGGTATTCCAGAGCACGCCCGGTAGCACATAGGCCGCCAGATGTTCCCATGCGTCGACTTGCGGATCAAAGAACGATGCCAGCACCACCAGCAGCGGGACAAGCGTGAGGGCTGCAATGGCTAGGGCCCGCAAGGGGCCCCAACCACGCCAGTTCCAGATTGATCCGCGCTGATGCATTAATGGATTATCGGTAACCAGCCCGATCCATCAAGCGTGTTGCATCACCTTGCAGTTCACCCGCTTTGGACACATTGATCAAATCCATTTTGTACGGGCCCCAATGGCGGATGATGGAGTCTGGCTTCACCTTCTGATTGACCGGGTACTCAAAGTCCTCATTAGTGTAGATGCCTTGTGCGGTTTCTGAAGACAGCCATTCGATTAGACGTTGACCGCCGGCGGCATTAGGCGCAGCACGGGTAACCCCGGCACCGGAAATGTTCACGTGAACACCACGCTCTTTCTGATTAGCCCAGAACAGACCGACCGGCATGTTGGGATCTTTATCCAGTGCGCGCGCCAGGTAATAGGTGTTCACAATACCCACTTCACACTGGCCAGCTGCCACGGCTTTGATGACGGCGTTATCGTCGGCAAAAACATCCGTCGCCAGATTGCCGACCCAACCACGCACCACCTCTTCGGTGCGCTTTTCACCAAGGGTGGCGATCATAGTGGCGACCAGTGATTGGTTATAAACCTTCTTGGATGTGCGCAGACACAGCTTGCCCTTCCACTCCGGTTCGGCCAATGCCTCATAGGTCGAGAGCTGAGACGGCTTTACATATTTTTTGTTGTAAATAATCGTACGTGCGCGAATGGATAGCCCATACCAATCGCCTTTGGGATCGCGCAGATTAGCGGGCACATTGGTATTCAGCACGCCGGACTTAATGGGTTGCAAAAGACCCATTCGGCTGGCGTGCCACAGATTACCGGCATCAACGGTAATGAGCACATCGGCCGGTGACTTGGCCCCCTCTGCTTTCAGGCGCTCCAGCAGCGGGCCTTCTTTATCTGTGAGCACCTGGATCTTGGTGCCGGTCTCTTTAGTATAGGCATCAAAGAGCGGCTTGATCAGTTGTTCATTGCGGGCGGAATACACCGTCACCGTATCGGCCGCCGCGCTACCGGCGAAAAGCGCCAAGGCAGAAACGACTGCAGGCAACACTCGTGCGAAAGAAATAATGCGCGTTGTCATATCAATCTCGTTGAATGAATTGAAACTTATGAAATCACTGGGCCCATTTTACTAGGAATAATTCTCATTAACAACCAAGTGTGCTACCTGTCCCGCTGAAGTGGTCCAACAAATGTTGACTGTGGTTTATATGCCACCGGTGCCAACCCCCAGTAACCGCCCTCGGCATCATAGAGATACCGGTAATTGATTAAAGGGCGGATGCCGGTATTAATGAACGGGTCACCCCAACCGGTAACAACATCCTCGAAGATTTTGGTCCAATGCCCGCGGGCCAAAGGTGCTGCGGGGCCATTGCCCTCGATCCAGCGAATCTGGGGGCCGCTGCCAGCAATCCAGCGCGGTGTGATGTATACCTCGGTGCCGTTGGGAATCTTGCCATGACGAGGCGCACCGGTAATACCGGCCAGCGTTGACCGAATGCCGGTGTCCATAAGAAAGCGACCATGCACCAGATAAGGCATGTCGTTGTCGACCACGTTCACCGTTAGGTCGGCTTGCGGATAAGCCCAGAGGTTTTGTTTTAGGCCATCGACGCGCGGCTTTTCTAGTTTAACCAAACTGAAGTCTGTGCCGGCCGTATTACCAGTGAGTCCAATACGGATACCATCCGGTTCCAGCACAAAGCCTGCCCGCAACTGACCTTCGTTGATCTGCGGCAGGTTAAAGAGGGCAATGCCATCGAGCTGACCAAATCCAATGCCGATGCGACGCACGCGATCAGCCGCCGGGCCTGCGACACAAGCTTTAGCCAGCTCGGCATCTGGCGCACAGACGATCTCTGAGACAACCAACCCTGTGACGTTGCTGACGGCCGGCTGCCCGACCATACTGCCCTCGCCTTTGGCATCGACAAACTCAATCCGCAACGGGCTGACGGTACCGCGACTGATCTGTCCGCTCTCGGCAATTTCGGTCACGCCTTGTGGCCCAGCATGATCAAAGTCCGCGACCAGATCCTGACTGATTAAAGTAACGCTGCTGCCGGTGTCCAGCAGCATGCCTACCACCGGCCCGCCATTGATACGAACACGCACTTTGAGATGCTGCTCATAACTGCTATCTGCGGTGTAAGGTATAAAAAAACTGCCTCGGTAGGCCGAATAATCTGGCCGTTCCGAGGCAAAAGACCATGCGGTCTGACAGAGTGCTACTAGAAACAGGATTGCGCGCTTAGACATCAGCCCACATACGTAAGAGGTTGTGATACACGCCGGTCAAGCGAATCGCTTCATCGGTTTCACCATGCGCTTTGCGCAATTCGATGATGGACATATCCAGATCGTAGAGCAGACGGCGCTGCTCGTCGGAACGAACCATGCTCTCCGTCCAGAAGAAGCAGGAGATGCGGGCACCCCGCGTGACCGGTTCGACACGATGCACCGAGGAGCTGGGGTACAACACCATATCGCCCGCGGCGAATTTGATGCGCTGTGAGCCGTAGGTATCTTCGATAACCAGCTCACCGCCTTCATAATCTTCGGGCTCCGTCAAAAACAACGTGCACGACACATCGGTGCGCACATGCCGTCCGGTGGCCGCATGCGTACGCACAGAATTATCGATGTGGTTACCGAAGGCGTTTTTCTGGCCGGTGTAACGATTGAACAGCGGTGGGTAAATGCGTTTGGGCAACGCACCCGTTAAAAACAGATCGTTGGTTGCCAGTGCATGCAGCACTATGGTGCGGGCTTTTTTACAGTCGTCCCCGTCTTCAGGCAATTGCGTGTTGTTCTTGGCTTTGGCCGATTGGCTGCCTGCCGTGATAACGCCATCTGCCCAATCCGCCTCATCGATAATCTGACGAATATCTTTCACCTGTTGCTTGGTGAGCACCTGCGGAATATGTAAGAGCATGATGGCGTCCTTTCGCGACGTTAGAACTTGTACGTCAGCCCCAGCTGGAATGCCTGGTAGGTGCCGGGCACGGCGAAGCCGCCGTTTTCATAGAGGGAGACGTAGTTGGTGGTATTGAAAAGGTTGTAACCGTTCAGACGCACGGTGTAATTTTTAGCGTCGTACTGGATAAGACCGTCAACAGTGGCCTGAGCCTGCACCCAATTCGGTGCGTTGTATGCCGCCCCCGTTTGACCGTAAACATTACGACGACCCATACCATTCACCCCGCCGCCGATTTTCCAGCCATAAGGCAACTGGTAGGTGGTCCACAGGTTAAAGGTATACGGCGTTGCGTTAGAGGGGGTTTGGCCAACCATCTGCGTTGCGAGCGGGTTGGCCGGAATGTCGATACGCGAATCCATCAGACCGAGGCCACTGAACACATCCCACTTCTCTGTCAGACTACCGGTGACTTCAAATTCAACACCATCGGTATGACGTCGGACAGAGCGCAGCTGTGCGGTACTTTCCAGGTCGGTGTTTCGTTCGTAGTTCTTCACCTGGTGGTAAAGCGATGCACGGAAAGACAGACCCAGATCATTGATATCGCCTTTGTAGCCAATTTCAGTCAGCTCACTGGTTTCTGCCGGCAGCTGCGCACCGGCCGACAATTGATACAGATCAGCTGTCGGGCTAAAGGAGTCACTCCACGACAAATAGAAGTTACCGAAATTCGGCATCGGCTCATAGAGCAGACCGGCGCGATAACTTTGCGCTGAAAAATCAAGCGCCTGATTCTTCAGACCGGTGCTCGAGTTAGGCTGGTTATACACCGCATTCAACCAGTCGTTACGAAAGCCACCCATCACCTTTACACCGCGCGTGAGCTCAACCATATCCTGACCGTAAACCGCATAGGAATTCGACGCATATGAGAAGACGGTACTATTGTTCTTAACGAGGTTTGCGTAGCCTTGAGTACAAAGATCACGAACAAGATTATTGTTATTGACCGTAATCCAGCCTGTATTGCTCGGACTGTAGGCTGGCTGGCACCCTGTGGTATCAAAACTGTATCGATACACATGTTCGCGGTAGTACTCCACACCTGCCAACAAGGTGTGCTCCATGTCCCAGGCCTTCGCTGTTTTATTGAAGTCAGACTGGAAGGCCAGCGTTTCTTCATCGGCACCGCGCGGCGGCGCCAGACTTAGCGTCTGAACTGGGTAAGGATTTGTTTGCGTTACATTACCCGTTGGTGATTGCCCACGACCTTTGTTGGCCCAGAGGGAACGGGTGTAATTGGAATACTTGAGCTTTGTTAACAACGAGGTGTCTTTA
>JBDLTI010000040.1:0-15064 GCA_039805865.1 Pseudomonadota bacterium
ATGTCGCTCACCGTTCGCCAGCTGCTTAACCATAAGCCTTCAGGGGTTTGCGCAATGCGTCCTGATGCATCCGTGCTTGAAGCACTGGAATTGATGGCTCGTGAAGACATCAGTTCAGTCCTTATCATGGAAGGTGACAAGCTCAACGGTATCTTTACCGAGCGCGACTATGCCCGTAAGGTCATACTTCGTGGCCGCAATTCCCGTGACACGGTTGTACGCGAGCTCATGACCAGCGAGCTGATCACAATGACGCCAGAACAAACCATCGATGACTGTATGGCTATCATGACTGAAAAGCACATTCGTCACCTACCGGTCATGGAGGATGGCAAAGTCATCGGCCTCGTATCTATTGGTGACGTTGTGAAATCGATCATTGCTGGCCATGAAGAAACGATTCAGCAACTGGCTGGCTACATCTCGGGCGACTTGAAGACCTAAGTCTCTGCCTCAAGACCCGCAAAACCCGTAGGCTAAACCTACGGGTTTTTTTAACCCGTTTTTTAACGGAAATATAACAAAATCTGAAATATGGGCACTGAAACCGAACTCAAACTGTCACTGGCAGCGGAAGATATTCCACGCCTCCTTCAGCATGCATTATTGGCAGAACCCGCCAAGCGGCTCAAACTGTACAACACCTACTTTGATACGCCCAATCTAGATCTCACTAAGCAGAAAGTCGCCGTTCGTGAAAGGCGTTTTTTACGCAAAACCCTCTTAACCGTTAAGACAGCACAGCGTAGCGAGGGGGGCATTAGCCAACGCTCGGAGTGGGAAGCACCAACGATACCCGGCCAATTCGATTTCCCGACCCTCGTTGATGACGCGAAACTGGCTGAAGCCCTCAGCATGAAGGCAGATCAATTGGTGCCTGTTTTCACCACAGACTTTAGCCGGCGCGTGTGGACATTAAACTTTCGCCGCGCAATGATTGAGGTAGCACTGGACCAAGGCAGTATTTCCGCACAAAGAGATGAGCTCACACGGGAACAAGCCATCTGTGAACTAGAGCTAGAACTGAAGCAAGGCAACCCCGCAACACTCTTTGCTTTGGCCCGAATGCTGAGCCGTGATGTTCGCCTACACCCTGCCGATGAAAGCAAAGCCGCCCGTGGCTATGCCCTATTCCTAAATAAACGCCAGACACCCAGCAAGGCCGAATCTCTGAGCATTCAACCGCGCACATCGACAGTCGCCGTCTTTCAATACATTGCAAGAAGCTGTATCGCGCAACTGCAAGCAAATGAACGCGGCATTCAATCCCCTCAGGATGAGGAATACGTCCACCAGGCACGCGTCGCTTTGCGCCGCTTACGCACAGCGCTTCGTCTATTTGCCGATGCACTTCCTCCAGGATTTGCTGATCGCTGGAGCACCGCGTGGCGTGACATTGCCCAGGAACTCGGCAACGCGAGAAACTGGGACGTATTCTGTTCAGAGCAACTCCCATTGCTGGATCACGACCTTAGGGAGCACCCGGAATTAATTGCCCTGCGTAGCTTTGCTCACCAGCGTCGTCTTGAGGCGCATGAAGCAGCAAAAGCGTGTATCAATAGCAAAGCCTACAGTCTGAACATCATCAGTTTCTGCGAAGCTCTGATGAATCTAAAGGAGAATTCAGACAACATACGTAGCTATGCCACTAAAGCACTCAAGCGCCGTCACAAACGTTTTATTCAAGGCGCCAGGCTTGCTCATACCTTGAACGCAGATGATCGCCACGAAGTGCGTATTGATCTAAAAAAACTCCGTTACACTCTCGACTTCTTCGAATGCCTTTATCCAAAGAAACGTGTTCAAGCTTTTTTACGCTCCCTCGCCAGCACCCAAGAACTCTTAGGCCACATGAACGATCTTGCTACAGCAGAAGTTCTAATGAGCGAACGAGATGACATCATGATTGACGCGCCAACCGCTTGGGCCAAAGGTCGAATGAGCGCCTATCTGGAAATACTCCCTTCGGCGCTTAAACCGATCATCAAACTGGAAACGCCTTGGGATAAATAATCTCCCTCATAAGAGAGTACAACGATGAAGAAATCTAAAGTAAATTACGACTGCGCAAAATGCCCTGGATACTGCTGTAGCTACCCACGTATTGAAGTGACCAAAAGTGATATCGAACGTCTTGCCGGACATTTCGAAATAACACCGGCTCAGGCCAAATCAAAATTTACGCGCAACTATGTCTACAAAGAAGGCAATCCGAAGGATCACGTCAACGAACGCATCCTAAAACACAAGAAAGATCATATTTACGCCACCACCTGTCAATTTCATGACCCAGAGCATCGGCGCTGCACGATTTATGAAGCACGCCCCGAAGTGTGTCGTGCATTCCCGGATGGAAAGAAGTGCGGCTACTACGGCTTTCTTAAATTCGAACGCAAGTGTCAGGGCGACAAGAACTTTATTCCATCCGCCTAAGCCAACACCAATCTATGCCGCATAGCAGCATTCACGTATCATGGTCCTCTCAATGAATAGGCTCGCAACTCAAAGTGACCCGCAAGATCAAACTTCTCTCGGGAATTTTGTTCGCTCTTTTTTTAGGAGCTCGGGCGCCCTATTGCCTGGCTGAATCAGCGGTTGAGGCTGATCCCAAAGTCGATAGCAGCACACCGATCCCAGACGAAACGGAAAACTTCAGCCTGCATGGACAGGCAACGTATGTGCTGCAATACAAGAATAAGTTCAACTCACCATACCAAGGCGAAAAAAGCCTACTCAGCACTGGGGACCAGACCAAAAGCTACACGGTAACGGTGACCCCATTTCTTGGCGCACGCCTCTGGGAAGGTGCCGAGGTTTACTACAACCCGGAAGCCAGCGAAGGGATGCCCTTCTCTAACCTGAGCGGATTAGGTGGCTTTACCAATGGCGAGATGCAACGGGGCAACAATGTCCCTGTGGTGTTTTATACCGCGCGCGCCTTTATCCGTCAGACCATCGGCCTGGGTGGTGGCCGTGAGCATATCGAAGGTGGCCCAAACCAGCTGGCCGGCAATGTGGACAAACGCCGCCTTACTGTCACCTACGGCTGGGTATCGACCCTAGACTATTTTGACAGCAACCGATATAGCCACGACCCAAGAACCCAGTTCTTGAACTGGTCGATCATGGCCGCAGGCGCCTATGACTTCGCTGCCAATGCCCGTGGTTATACCTATGGTCTGATCGGGGAGTATTTTGATGATGGCTGGACAGTCCGTCTGGCACGCCTGGCCATGCCCAAAGAGCCCAATGGCCAACAGCTCGACTACCAATTGACTCAACAATACGGCGACCAAATCGAAATCGAACGGGAGCATAAAATTCTCGGTCAGGAAGGCGCCATTCGCGGATTGCTCTTTCAGAATAGAGGCATCATGGCCACATTCAATGATGCAATCAACCAGGCAACGCCAGGTCAGGCACCGAATATCCTAACGTCTCGCAACAATTATCAGAACAAATGGGGCTATGTCTTAAACGCAGAACAAGCCATTCTGGATGATGTGGGTCTATTCGCCCGTTGGAGCTGGAATAACGGACAGAGCGAAACCGAAGCCTTTACCGATATCAGTCGCTCCCTGTCTGCTGGCACGGCGATCAAAGGCAGTTTCTGGGGGCGTCAGAATGACACCTTGGGTCTTGCATTTGCCTTCAATGGTATTAGCTCATCACAGATCAACTACTTGTCTCAGGGTGGTTACACCATGTTTATTGGTGACGGCAAGATTGCCTATCAAGGTGAGCGAATTATGGAAACTTATTACAGCGTCAACCTGTTCAAGGGCGCCTACCTGTCTGCTGACTACCAATACATCCGCAACCCAGCCTATAACGCGGATCGAGGGCCAGTCAGCTTCTTCGGCTTACGGGCCCACTTCGAACTTTAATCAGCGTCTTTCGTACCAGGGTTTGCTGGCATTAACAGCACGCACAACCAGCAACATGACCGGGACTTCAACCAGAACGCCGACCACCGTAGCCAATGCCGCACCCGACTCAAAGCCAAACAGGCTAATCGCTGCGGCGACCGCCAACTCGAAGAAATTCGAGGCGCCAATCAACGCCGATGGGCAGGCGACACTATGCTTCTCCCCTGCGGCACGGTTCAGCCAATAGGCTAGCGCCGAGTTGAAAAAAACCTGAATTAGAATTGGCACGGTAAGCAGGCCAATAATCAGTGGCTGCTCAATGATAGCTTTGCCTTGGAAGGCAAAAAGCAGCACCAGAGTCAGAAGCAGCGCCGAAATCGACCATGGACCAATCTTTTCCATCATCGCGTCGAAGTGCGCCTGACCTTTTGCCAACAGCGACTTTCGCCAGAGCTGGGCAAGAATGACCGGGATGACTATATATAGGACAACCGAGGTCAGAAGTGTGTCCCAAGGCACCGTAATCGCAGAGATGCCCAATAGAAATGCCACTAGTGGGGCAAAGGCAAACACCATGATGGTGTCATTCAGGGCAACTTGCGACAGCGTGAAGAGAGGGTCGCCGTTGGTCAGGCGGCTCCACACGAAAACCATAGCGGTACATGGCGCAGCAGCCAACAGAATCAAACCGGCGATATAACTGTCAATCTGATCGGCAGGTAAATATTCAGCGAAGATGCCCCGAATAAATAACCAAGCCATAAAAGTCATCGAGAAGGGCTTCACGAACCAGTTCACGAACAACGTGACACCGATACCCTTTACATGCTGTTTTACCTCATGCAGCGCTCCGAAATCAACTTTCACCAGCATCGGAATAATCATTACCCAGATGAGCAAGCCAACTGGCAGATTAACCTGCGCTACTTCCATGTGCCCTACTGCCTGAAATACATCAGGCATAAACTGACCTAGTAGAACCCCGGCAATGATGCACAGGAACACCCATACAGTCAGATAGCGCTCAAAAATACTCATTGGTGTAGCCTTGGATACTGCCTCACATTGAGTGCTCATCTTAGATCCCCAGGGCTTCACGTACAGCAGGAATCAAGCGCGCACGGATATCGTCACGAACCTGCACAAAACTCTCAAGCGGCTCACCATGCGGGTCATGGAAAGGCAGGTGAATACGAGGAACAGGTTTCGGGAAGATTGGGCACGCTTCGTTGGCGTTATTGCAAACGGTTATAACCAAATCAATCGGCTCATTAACAATAGCATCAATATCTTTGGGGAATAGCCCTACCGTAGGCAATCCAGCCAACTTCAAAGCTTCTATGGCGCCATCCGCCACTTTAGGTTGTGGCTTCGTACCGGCAGATAGGCCTTTAACTCGGCCACTCAGATCATGTGTGATGAGGGCTTCAGCCATCTGTGAACGGCAGGAGTTACCTGTACAGAGCACCAGTACATTGTAAATTTTTTCAGTCATCAGTTATCTCGAGAAGTGTGGGTCGCTTCCGCCCTTTTCCGTCTTTTATCGGTTGTATCAACCTGTCCGGTTTTGGGCAGACAACTCTGACCCTGACAGCACTTGTCTGTCAAAAATGCGAGAAGCTCATCCATTACGCTGTAATCCGTGGCGTAGTAAATGAAACGGCTCTCCTGCCTGGCCTGAATCAAACCAACTCGGCTCAGATTGGAGAGATGGAATGATGTCGTCGCTGGGGGAATTCCCAACTGATCGGCAATCGCTCCTGCATTTACACCTTCTGGGCCAGCTTCGACTAATAATCGGTAAATCGAGAGCCGTGACTCGTGACCAAGCGCAGCTAGAAGTTCAGAAGCAGATAGTGTTTCCATAATTCCAAGTTTATCGAATTATTGTTACAAGTTGATGACGGTGCAATCAATTCGCTATCAGAGCCAGCTCTCAACCTTGTTGCGTAAAGGCACGCCGCCTGAATGTACAAGAACACCATCAATTACAACACCTGGGGTGCTCATGACACCGTAGCCCATGATGCTAGGCAGATCTTCGACCTTCTCGACTTGGATTTCAACACCCTTGCTGGCAGCTACTTCCTGAACCATTTTCATCGTGTTTATACAGTTTGCACAACCCGTGCCCAATATTTTTATCTGTTTCATGCTGTATCTCCTTACAGTAACCAGTTAAAAACAAATCCAACGATCATGATGCCAGTGGCAACGACTCCGGCAAAAACAGCAATCAGTTGAGGCTTAAGTGCCTTACGCAAGATAATCATTTCGGGCGCAGATAGTGCAATCACGCTCATCATAAATGCTAGAACGGTGCCGAGTGCAGCCCCCTTGCCGATCAACGCTTCGACAATCGGAATAATGCCCGCGGCATTTGTATACATCGGCACACCCAGCACAACTGCCACAGGGACACCCCACCAGACATCTGCCCCCATGAATGAGGCCATAAAGTCCTGTGGCACATAGCCGTGAATCCCGGCACCCAACCCAATACCAACCATCACATACGGCCAGACTTTGCCAACAATCTCTTTAACGTGATGCACACCAGATTCAAATCGATCCACCCATGACAGTTGCTCTCGTTGTTCTGGCCTTAGGTGTCCAGCCTGAATTTTTTGCACCCAGTCTTCCAAGTATCGTTCCATCTTAAGCCGACCGATCACAATACCTGCAAAGATCGCCACACCGAGCCCCAACCCGAGATAGAGCGCCGCTACCTTCCAGCCAAACATGCCAAACAATAAGGCTAAGGCAACTTCATTGACCATCGGCGCAGAAATGAGAAACGAAAAGGTAACCCCGAGTGGTACACCCGCAGAAAGGAAACCAATAAACAATGGCACCGCCGAACAGGAACAAAAGGGGGTCACAATCCCAAGAAGTGCTGCCAGGATATTCCCCGCGCCGCCGTTTCTGCCTGAGAGTAATGCACGGGTTTTTTCCGGGGAGAAGAATGTCTGAATCACGCCCATGATAAAAACCACGCCTACTAGAAGCATCAACACCTTGGGCGTGTCATAAAAGAAAAAATGCAGGGCCTCTCCCAGCTGGCTTTCACGAGACAACCCGAAAATGGAGATTATCCAGTTTGCGATTCCGACTAACTGGCCATATATTAAAAACCAGACGACGACGGTTACCGCTACACCGGCAAGCCAGATCACTACCGACTTCTGAGGACGCAATTCAGACATCTGCGTTTACTCCGAACCTTCCAGACGCAGATAGGCACGGCTAACATTACCCTTATGGAGTTCACCATAATTGGCAAGGTAACTGAACTGATCTGCATTACCCAATTTTTGTACAGCCTTATCCACACCACTCATGTCTTCCGCCATAACCTGTGTGCCATCCACCACGAAAAATAGATAGTCACCAGTATCTTTTTGGGCTTTTAGCACATCCGTCACGTTGCCATGACCTGGCACAATTATTTTGGGATTAAGCGCAAGGAATGACTTGAATGCCGCCAACCAGCTTTTGGCATTGCTTTCCGGAAGGATCCCGAGCATTCGATCCACATAAATCAGATCCCCTGAAAACGCGACCCGTTCCTTGGGAAAATAAACGGTCGCATCACCTGGGAAATGTGCATCACCAAAGTAATTAATTTCGAGTGTACGGCCACCTAGTTTTATTGTCTTGGAAGTTCCCGCGATAGGTTTTGGTGCAAAAGCCGGCTTAGTACCCTTCATCTGCTCCCCGAGCGTTCTTGTCAGGGCATCAATCTCACCCAGACCCAGTTTTCGTTGCGTGGATACTGTCTTATCAAGCGCAATGATTTCTGCACCGTGCTCAATGAAAAAACCATTACCAAGCCAGCGGTGATCCTGACTGCCCGTGTTAATAATCCACTTCACCGGTTTACCCGTCAAGTTTTTAGCTTCCTTTGCCAGCACAGCGGCCGAAGCAGCTGACGCCCCCGAATCAATAAGAATGGCACCTTGTGGTGTATCAATCACCCCATAATTGGCGTTAAGCCCCATATTGTTTGCCTCGCGCGCTCCAATAGGGCCAACGAGGGCATAGATTCCATCACCCAGATCGACGGTTTTGAGAATAGTTTCTGCCTGAGCTAACGAGGCCATGAAAGCCATCAGAACAAACAACAATTTGGTCAGGTGAGTGAACCGCTTCATAAGTATCTTTCAGGGCAATTTGCAACAAGACATATAAACGGAATGACATTTCCACAATTATAGAAACAATATACTGACTGCATCATAAAATCAAATCATCTTCGAAAGAGGCTCGCATCGGCACCGAAAGCGTCTTCTTCAAATTAAAGCTGGGTTAGCGAACTTTTGTTAGTTGCGAAACCTATTTCTGCCAATAGCCACTACAAACAAAAAAGCCAGGCTCAAAGCCTGGCTCCTTAGGGTGGCAGGAGATGCTTACTTTTTCTTGCCCTTCTTTTTTGCAGGACGTACTGTTTTAACACGTTCAACCTGATTTAGCGCAGCAACAAGCACGCTGTCCGCCATTGATACCAGATGCGCAACGCCCGCCCGCAGAATCTCTGATTTCTTGAATTCCTTATCCAGCTTCTTGGCACGTTTCTTCAAATCTAACAGCAAAGAATGTTCCGAAGCAGGCAGGGAGAAGTTATTACGAACCAACTTCACCTTCTTTGGCTTGGAAATCGTTTTAGTTGCAGAAACTGGTTTAGTCTTAACCACCGCTGTCACTGACTTAGCAACGACAGGCTTAAGGCTCTTTGCAACAATTTTAGTTACAGGCTTACGTGGTGCAGTCGAAACAGACTTGCTTGCCGGCTTCTTTGCAGCAGGTCGAGTGGCCGCAACCTTAACAGGAGCTTTCTTAGCAGCAGGCCGTGCCGAAACACGAGGAGATGAGACTGCTTTACGTTTTGCTGCAGGACGTGTAGCCAAAATGGGCTCCTTAAATATGAGACAACTTACTTACCGGTACAGCCTGATGGTACGTATTTCTGATCCATGGCTGTTGTACAGGTCCAGCCTGTTACGGTGGCGTTGGCTACGGCACCCGTATAAACAATCGATTTACCATCGACGTTTTTATCGATACCCTTGAGCGTTACCGTCACCGTGGCGTTACTGGCATCGCCGCCAGAAACCACACTTTCTACATACTGGGTCGAGCCGGAGCATAGATTGGCAGGAATAGCCGTTGCACCACTCTGCACGGCTTCCGTCACCGAAACTTTACAGGCAGATGCTGCAAGCAAACCCTCTGATACCTTCGCACGAACGGTGTAGTTCTGGTACGCCGGCAACGCAACGGCAGCAAGAATACCAACGATGGCAATCACAACCATCAGTTCAATAAGGGTAAAGCCGGCTTCCAGGGTCTTACGCATGTGAGTCTCCAGTTAAAACCACAAAATACTTAGGCTCATATTACCGCATGGGTCTGTGGCTGGCAAAAGCAACTGACTCATGCCGCCCTTTATTCAGTACCTACCTCTGACGAAGGTGGATAAAGACGCTTAAGCGCCCAATGCGATGGCAGAAACACCAGAAAAACCAACATGAACTGCAATAAAACAAACCACATGGGTTCTGGCATCCATTTCTGTACACCCTGGTCACTAAATCCGTACACATAGTTGATGTTCACAGGCAATGCCGGATCACTGGCTGGCGCTGGTGGCGCTGGCATGAAAAAGTAACAGATATAGAGCGAGGTAAAGGCAATCAACAACCAGATGGGCAAGCCACGTCGATCGTAGCCCGTTCGTCTTAGCAACCAGATCAGTAGAAACGGTAGCCAGAAGTGAAAAAACGACAGAAATCGGACATGTAAGGGTATCGAATCCTGAAACATGTAGTTCGTCATGCCGGTATTCGGCAACCCCACCACCATGGAAAGAAAGTCCAGCGCCCACAAAAGTTGCGGCAAGAGGATGCCGACTGAAACCGCGGACACCAGCAAAGAGCTCTCACGCCATACAGCCACCAGCGTTAGTAGCAACGCCATATCACAAAAGAACAGAAAATTCGTTGGCCCATAGGCCTCAAGATAAATGGGCACCAGCGTTGCTACATACATGGTCAAAAGCAATTTGACCGCCATCGGGATTAGTGAACTCTTCTGCACAAGATTCATTGTATTACCTTCAACATCGTCAAAACCTCTTCATCTTCAACCTGATCGAAAGACCTGTAAAACGGCCCTACCCCTGAGAAGTCGTACTCAACAGATAGACAGACCAGCGCATCAGCCCCCCGCACGCCCCAGGGGCACACCGCCACGTGGAATAGCCAAAATTCAGTGGTTGTTGCGCACGGTAGGCTGCCAGAGACTTGGCCAACTGACGCCCAGCATCAACCCGATCTTCAAACAGCACGATCGAGTCTCAAGAGTTCGATTTGAAAATAGGGCTCATAGGGCGGTACATGGCACTCCACCACATCGGCCGGTGCTACCTGAAGATGCACCCCCACCACATCTGCATGTATTGGCAATGTGGCCACATGTCGATCCGCTAATACTGCCGTATAAATAGCCCGTGGCGATTTAAGGTTCAGCCACTCAACCACTTTCAACAACGAGCTTCCGGTATAGAGCACATCATCGATGACTAACAGCGTGTAGCCACTCAGATCCAATTCAGCCTGCCCCGCAGCCTCAGTCAGCTGCGTTTCCGGGTGCAACAACGTCAGATCATCGGCATAGCGCTTTACTTTGAGATCCAGACGCATCGGCTCTGGCATTTGAAACTGCTGCCGCAATGACTCAGTCAACTTATCCGCCAATGGCGCGCCACGACGGAGCACACCGATAACAGCCACTTTGTCCTGCCCGACCAGCAAAGGCGCGACTTGGCGCGCCATATCATTAATCACGGCCGTCATCTGTTCTGGCGCATAGGCCAGAAAGCGTGTTCCAGGCGGGTGATCTGCTGGATCAACCAGAACGGTCATAGCAACCTCGTTTATTTAACCTTTGTACGAGACTACACGCTTTCAGCGCATTATGCCTTTTGCAGTGCAGCTACCTCTTCATCGCTAAAGAGACGTGACCGAGTCAGAAAACGTAAGCCCGTCGGTCTTTCTAAAGAAAACATGCCACCACTACCCGGAATCGCGTCAATGATTAGATGCGTGTGCTCCCAATAGCTAAACTGTGATTGGCTCATATAGAATGGTACGCCGCCAATCTCTCCCAGTTTCACATCGACATCCCCCACCAAAAACTCATTGGCGGGGAAGCACATGGGGGCACTGCCATCGCAGCAGCCACCCGACTGATGAAACAGCAGCGCGCCATGTTGTTGTTTAAGCTGATCGATTAACGCCAGTGCCGCCGGCGTTGCCGAAACGCGGCTGACGGCACTGTTGCGTGGCGTTAAATCGGTGGCCATTAGAAGAAGCCGAGTGGCGACTCGCTGTAGCTCACCAGCAGGTTCTTGGTCTGCTGATAATGATCCAGCATCATCTTGTGATTCTCACGACCAATGCCCGACTGCTTGTAGCCGCCGAAAGCTGCATGAGCTGGATAAGCATGGTAGCAGTTGGTCCACACGCGACCTGCCTGAATGGCACGACCGACACGGAAGGCACGGTTGCCATTACGTGTCCATACACCAGCGCCCAGACCATACAGCGTGTCGTTGGCGATCTCGATGGCTTCGGCCTCATCCTTGAAGGTGGTCACCGACACCACCGGTCCGAAAATCTCTTCCTGGAAGATGCGCATCTTGTTATGGCCCTTGAATACAGTCGGCTGAATGTAATAGCCACCGGCCAGATCACCCTCCATGTTTGCCTGTGCTCCGCCAATCAGGCACTGAGCGCCCTCTTCCTTGCCCAGCTTCAGATAGGAGTTGATCTTCTCCAGCTGCTCATTCGACGCCTGCGCACCGATCATGGTGTTAGGGTCCAGCGGATTGCCCTGCTTGATGGCAGCCACACGCTTCAAAACGCGTTCCATGAACTTCTCATAGATCGACTCTTGTACCAGCACGCGAGATGGACAGGTACAGACTTCACCCTGGTTCAGGGCAAACAGCGTAAAGCCTTCCAGTACTTTGTCGAAATAGCTGTCATCGGCATCCATCACATCTTCAAAGAAGAGGTTCGGGCTCTTGCCACCCAGCTCCAGCGTCACCGGAATCAGATTCTGGCTGGCGTACTGCATAATCAGACGACCCGTTGTCGTTTCACCGGTAAAGGCAATCTTGGCAATACGCGGGCTGGAGGCCAGTGGCTTGCCAGCTTCCAGGCCAAAACCGTTCACAACGTTCAACACGCCCGGTGGCAACAGATCACCAATCAGCTCCATCAACACCAGAAGCGAGGCCGGGGTTTGTTCAGCAGGTTTGAGCACCACACAGTTACCCGCACCCAACGCCGGGGCTAGCTTCCACACCGCCATCAGAATCGGAAAGTTCCAGGGGATGATCTGACCCACCACACCCAGTGGCTCTTTGTAGTGATACGCATAGGTATCGTGATCGATCTCGCTGATGCCGCCTTCTTCGGCGCGCACACAACCGGCAAAGTAGCGGAAGTGATCAATCGCTAGTGGAATATCGGCCGCCATCGTCTCGCGAATCGGCTTACCGTTATCCAGCGTCTCCGCCGTGGCGATCAGCTGCAGATTCGCTTCCATGCGGTCAGCGATCTTGTTCAGGATATTAGCCCGATCTGCCTGAGAACTTTTACCCCAGTCTGCCTTCGCGGCATGGGCTGCATCAAGGGCCAGATTGATGTCCTTATCGTTAGAACGCGGGATTTCGCACAACACCTTACCCGTGATTGGGGTCGTATTCTCAAAATACTGACCATCTACCGGCGCAACCCACTGCCCGTTGATGTAGTTACCGTAGCGAGTTTTGAATGGGTTATCGACGGTGATGTTGTTGATGGTAATGCTCATGCTGGTCTCCTGAGTACGCTTGTGGGCGAAGGGTTGTTTCACACCTAAAACCGGTGATTACTCAACTGAGTGCAGGAGCCATGCCAGAAATTTTTACCAGGCATGATTGGTGCAACGCACATTCGTCAATATCAGTAGGCACGAAGAAACAAATTTTCACCGCTGCTATGCAGCACCCCAACCTGCTGATTAACCGTTAATTTTTCGCCATGCTCTGCAACACTTTGTCGCAAATTCTGCGACACTTTGTCGCACCGCCTGCAACAAAGCGACACTTTCGGAAAACGACACCGACCATGCGACAACCGCCCACCAACAATCTGCCGGATACCATTCTGCGTTCATGGCATCGCTGTACGGATCTCGGCGTCATCGAAGACCAGATCCCCTATGCCGAACCATTGACGCAAAATGAACTACAGATTCTGCGCGAAGCCTCCGGTGAATTACTCCCCATTGTTGAACCCGAACTGGATTTTCTTGGCGAGATGTTTCAGGGTACTGACTCGGTCGTTTTACTCGCCAACCCAAACGGCATGATTCTTGACACCCGTGGCACGGGCAGTTTTCTCGACAAAGCCGGTCAGGTCGCCCTCAAATCCGGCGTCGTCTGGAGTGAAACAGAGCGCGGCACCAATGCCATCGGCACCGCCATTGCCGAAGGGGCCATGGTTGAGGTCTGGGGCAATGAACACTTTCACCGGCAGCACGCGGCCCTGTGTTGTACAGCGGCACCGATCCTCGATCACCAGGGCCGTATCGCCGGTGTTATCGATATTTCGGGTGATGCCCGGCTGCCGCGTGGTTATGCCCAAGGTGCGCTTGGCCGTGCCATTCGTGAGATAGAGCACCGCTGGCTCATGCAGTCGCCTGGCCAACTCAACCGGCTGCGCTTTCATGAGAAGAGCAATCACCTCGGCAGCTTCCGCGAAGGGGTGCTCCTGCTTGACGGTGAACTCATCGTTGGCGCCAACCGGGAAGCGGTTCGTTGGTTAGGGTCAACATGGTCGCTGATCGGTGAACGATGGGCGAATATTTTCAGTACCCCGCTGCTGAAAGCTGGCAGCGATGAGACCCTGCTGATGACCCACAATGGGCTGCTCTACCGGGGTATTATGGAAAAACCAGCCACCATAGTCACGGAAAAAACGGATCAAACAGCGCCACCGCCAGCAGCCACTGTCGAATCCGCCATTACCGCGCATACCTCACTCTCGTCCGTCTCATCGGCCTGGTTGGACAGCCACACAAGACAACAGCTTGATCAAGCGGTGCGTGCGGTAGATGCCGAACTCTCCGTCATCATCCAGGGAGAAACTGGCACCGGCAAAGAAGTCATGGCACGACTCATCCACGAACATAGCCAACGTAATAACAAACCCTTCGTCGCCATTAACTGCGCCGCTCTGCCCGAAGGCCTGATCGAATCAGAACTCTTCGGCTACGCAGAGGGTGCCTTCACCGGTGCCCGAAAAAGCGGTGCCATCGGCCGCGTCTTCGAAGCCGACGGCGGGATTCTGTTTCTCGATGAAATCGGCGACATGTCGCTCATGCTGCAAACCCGATTACTACGCGTCTTGCAGGATCGTGCTGTGCAGCCGCTGGGCGGTGGCAAATCACGGCCAGTGAACTTTGTTGTCTTGTCAGCCACCCACCGTGATCTGGCCGCCATGGTCAGCGCCGGCACATTCCGGGCCGATCTCTACTACCGTCTGCACTTTCACCAGATTGATCTATCGCCATTGCGCCATCGCACCGACAAAACTGCCTTCATCGATGCGCTATGGCAGGAGGCCGGTGCTACACGACGAAAACTCACCCTCACGAACGACGCTCGGCAGGCCTTAAATCACTATGACTGGCCCGGCAACTTTCGTCAGCTTGCCCATCTCGTCAAAACACTCGTTGCCCTCGCCGAACCGAACCAGACTATTGGTATCAAAGACCTGCCAGCGGAATACCGCATCACCAGCATCCCTGCCGTTGCAGTCGCAGAGGTACCCAGTCCAGCGGATACCGACGAAAGCCTGTCACCCGAACGCATCAAACAGGCTCTGGAGCAATCCCACTATAAAGTAGCCACCGCTGCGCGCCGGCTCGGCGTACATCGCTCTACGCTGTACCGCTATATGGCAGCGTATAACCTGTAGCTGTTCCCACTAAACCGAAGTCTCTGACCACGCCTCACCCAGTGCATCCGCTTGTTGCAGCACCAGCTCAACAGCGGCTTCCTGCTGGTCGGGCGGATATTTGTACTTACGCAGAATCCGACGAACCATCAGGCGTAGCTTGGCACGCACGCTGTCACGCACCGA
>JBDLTI010000041.1:0-14947 GCA_039805865.1 Pseudomonadota bacterium
GAATCGGTACTGTCGGTGGCGGCACGTACAACGTGTTGACCCGTAACGCCGAAGAAATTACCCGTCGTGCAGGGCGCCCGATCGAGATTACCGTGGTGGCCGATAAAGACGTTGCCCGCGCCAAGGAACTCACTGGCGGCAAGGTCAAGGTAACGGATGACGCCTTCGCAGTTGTTACCGATCCAAATGTCGATATCGTTATCGAACTGATCGGCGGTTACGGTGTGGCTAAAGAGCTGGTGCTCAAAGCCATCGAAAATGGCAAGCATGTCATCACCGCTAACAAGGCGCTGCTAGCAGTGCATGGCACCGAGATTTTTGCCAAGGCCCAGGAAAAGGGCGTGATGGTAGCCTTCGAAGCCGCGGTTGCTGGGGGCATCCCGATCATCAAGGCCGTGCGTGAAGGTCTTTCGGCCAACCGCATCCAGTGGGTGGCCGGCATCATCAACGGCACCACTAACTTCATCCTGTCGGAAATGCGCGACAAGGGCCTGGCTTTTGCCGACGTGCTGAAAGAAGCCCAGCGTCTGGGTTATGCCGAAGCGGACCCAACCTTTGACGTTGAAGGCGTGGATGCGGCTCACAAGATTACGCTGTTGTCGGCACTGGCTTTCGGTATTCCGGTTCAATTCGACAAAGCCCACATCGAAGGCATTTCCAAGCTGGATGCCGTGGATATTAAATACGCCGAGCAACTGGGCTACCGTATCAAGCTGTTGGGTATCACCCGCCGCCGCGAGAATGGCATCGAACTGCGCGTACACCCGACACTGGTACCGGCCAAGCGCCTCATCGCCAATGTTGAAGGCGCCATGAACGCCGTGTTGGTTCAGGCTGATGCTGTGGGCTCGACGCTGTATTACGGTAAGGGCGCGGGCGCTGAGCCGACTGCTTCGGCTGTGATTGCCGATGTGGTGGACGTCACCCGTCTGTCGACGGCCGACCCGGAAAACCGCGTGCCACACCTGGCATTCCAGCCAGATGCGCTGGCTAATCTGCCGATCCTGCCGATTGGCGAAATCGAGTGTGGCAACTACCTGCGTCTGCAAGTGGCTGACCAACCAGGCGTACTGGCTGAGATCACTCGCATTCTTGCTGACCGCAACATCTCAATCGATGCACTGCTGCAACGTGAGCCGGAAGAGGGCGAAGAGCAAACGGACCTCATCATCCTCACCCACCTTTGCCGCGAGCAAGACGTGTTGAATGCCATGGACGTGATCGGCAAGCTGCCGGTGGTTAAGGGTGCCGTGACGCGTCTGCGTCTGGAAAACCTGCAGTAATTGAATCAGGACTCACAGCGCTGGCAAGCGCTGTGAGTCCTGAACTTAGCCAGAAATTGGTGCGCGAACGCCTTCTGGTGCATTAAAGAAGGCGAATGGGTTCAAAAACTGTCGCCGCCAAAATGCCGCCTGATCTACATCGCTTAAGCTGGCTTCATCACAAATGTTCAGCCATTCATTTTCAATAATCTGTACCTGATGGTTGACGATGGAAATTGCCTCTTCTGGCCCAATCAGAAAAGAAGATGCGGCAGCAATACAAGAGGTCAATTGGCTACTGCGATTATTGTCATGGATAAGCATTGCCTGTGACGCCTGCTGCCCCGAGCGTGATTGCGGGCAAATGTCATAAGCAGGCGTTAAATCTAATTGATGCCCATCCCAAAAAGCTGCATGGTTGCGGGCGTGATCGTCCGTATTGCCGCACAGAATATTGAAGACAATTCGAGAGAACAACTCCCGTAAAGTTTTTTTTGCATCAACGAAGCGATGGCGAATAATTTCCGCGAGCTTTTCATAGCTGGCGTAGGCCGCCATCATTTCATCAAGCTCAAATAAGGTCAGCGCAGACACCATAGACCGTCTGTGCCAATGGTCTTCACGGCGCACTCGATCAAAGCGTTCAATCAACAAGACATCTTTACCCATGGCTGAGCGCAATTGCACCGTGGCCACATTCAGCCCCACCTTGCGCGCCAAGCGCATGGCGATAAATTCGGCCTTCACGACACTGTAAATATCATTGCTTGCAGAAAACTTGGCGATCAATTTTCGCTCGCCGTCGTCAAGCAAAACCTTCGGGCGAGCTCCGCCTAAGGAAGTGCCATGCAGCAAGGCCTGATCCAATTCGGGTGAAAGCGGCACCCCGCGCTCCACCTTTTCTGCAGCCGTTAACAAGTCTTCTAGCGAAGGCTGCTGTGCATGCCTTGGTACATATTGAGACGGCGATTTCTGAAAATCCAGTGCGCCAATCCTGTCCGAGCCCGACTCCAGAAGATAGGTTAATTCATCAAGTTCGATTTCGGCAGCGTCTGTACTTTTCACGCCTAGCTTACGATTGATCATAACCCGACGCCCCCAGGCATCTGGCGAGGCATCGCGAATGCAGCTGGGCATATTCAAACCGGGTGTCAGCGGGATTCTGCCTGGTTGAAGTGGCAATTCTGGCGCGTACAGAGAAATAGCATTAGATCGTGCCAGATAGGTGCGGCCGTAATTAAACACCAACTGCTGGCCTTGCTTGGAGAGCAGACCTGCGACGACGGGTTCGCTGGCGTCTGGCAACCAAATCCAAACATAAGCCTCAGCGTAAATAGCGTCAAATTCAGAAGTCATCTTTCACCCCCTTGCTACGGATACGAACGGCTTTGGGCAGCAAAGTCATTTTTTCGCGGTGCAGTGTTAAGTTGCTAGTCAGTTGCCGCTGCTCTAGATCAAACAGGGAGACGCCGCAGATAGCAGCTACTTCAAACACAGCGCCAATCGAACAGCCTGGGTCTCCTCGCTCGATGCGCTGGAGCAAGGCACGCGAGATACCAGCGCGCGTAGCCAGATCCGTAGTGGTTAGCGACTTGCTTAGGCGTGCCTCGCGCACGAGTAGCCCCAGAAGCTCAAGTGCCTCCAGGCTGTACTGCGAATACGGGCGTGACATAGGTTTGGTCATAAATGACTCATAAACAAGCCTTTAAATTACATTGTGTAATATTTATGAGCCATTATCCAAGCATTCTGCACGTAGTCAAGCACACTAAGTGCTATCGGCAAGCTGCCAGTGGTTAAAGGTGCCGTAACGGGTCTGCGTCTATTCAGTAGTGACGAGGGTAGGCTGTTTGCCTCCCCTCTTTTTTATAGCATCGGCCTCGGAGCGCGCGGTGGTGTGGCCGAAGATCGGTGTCTTGGGGTGACTGCGACTCACGTTGACATCGTAGATAGTGGCAGAAATTAGGCCTAAGTGGTTATTATCAAGGCTAAGAGAGCAGTCGACGATGCCCCTTCTGCAAGGATCTAGAGACGAGTAATGCTAAATACATACAACCAGTGCGCGTGTAGCGGACACATACGGCTTGATTTGATGTGAATCCAGACTCACTTGAAAAGCTCGTTTCCTGGAAGATGCACTTTGGCAAACATGCAGGAACCTTGCTGGCTGATCTGCCAGGTAGCTATCTGGCATGGTTTGCGCGTGAGGGTTTTCCCGAAGGGGAGATTGGCCAGTTGCTGGAGCTGATGCATACGATCGATCATAACGATCTTCGCGGCTTGCTTGATCCGATCAAACAGGCGAAGCGCTAGCGCTCGCGAAGCCAATTATTCTGTTTGACAGAATCTAAACCCCGGAATAAACTTGGCCATGATTAGGTCATTCCAGTGTGCGTTAACCGAGGCTTTGTTCAACAGCAAGCCGGTTCCTCGCTTCAAAAATATAGAGCGAGTGGCGCGGCGCAAGTTGTTGGTGCTGCACGCAGCAGTAACGCTTATCAGCCTTAAAGTACCGCCGGGAAATAGGTTAGAGCCGTTGTCGGGAGATAGATCAGGGCAGCACAGCATTCGTATCAACGATCAGTGGCGAATCTGTTTTGTCTGGAATGAAGATGGCCCACACGATGTTGAGATCGTGGACTATCACTAAAAGGAGTTGCAGCTATGGGAAAACTATTAGAAGAAATCCATCCGGGCGAAATTCTCCTGGAAGAATTTATTAAACCGCTGAGCCTGACTGCGCGTCAGCTATCTGCTGATATTGACGTGCCGCCCAGCCGTATTAGCGAAATCGTAAACGGCCATCGTCCAATCACGGCGGACACTGCCGTGCGCTTGGGGATTTTTTTCTCAATGGATCCGGAGTTCTGGATCAACTTACAGACTGAATACGACATACGGCAAGCAAAGCGGGTGCTGGTGAAAGCATTGGCACCGCGTATTCGCGTATTTGACCCAGAACAAGTGGCCGTTAAACGACACAAAGACCTTTGCCCTGCTTGAAAAGCTGGTTTCTTGGCATGAAGCGCTAGCGCTGATCTATGAAAGACATCAAGGGCCCCACAACCCAAGCGACACTCTTTCTGAAAGCGAACGGGGTGGCGTTCACCGACCACCTCTACGCCTATGAAGCGCATGGGGGTACAAACGTTTCCGCTCGAGAGCTAGGGGTGGATGAACACGCCGTCGTTAAAACGCTTGTCATGGAAAACGAACTCAAGAAACCGATCATCGTGCTCATGCATGGGGATCGAAAGGTATCAACCAAAGAGCTCGCTAGGCAAATTGGTTGCAAGAAGGTAGAGCCGTGCAAGCCCGAGGTGGCGAATAAACATTCTGGCTATCTGGTTGGCGGTACCAGTCCTTTTGGTACTAAATACAGAATGCCCGTTTACGTGGAGCATTCAATCCTGGAGCTGAATCGCATCTACATCAATGGCGGCCGACGGGGGTATTTGGTTGGGATAGACCCAAAAGAACTCAGCAGGCTCTTGGCGGTTGAAGCGGTTGAGGTAGCAGCTGTTTAGGGCATGTTGTCGGCCAAAGCGGAGGTTGAATTAATACTGACTAGTAACTCGCTTCCGCCGCCAATAGTGATCAATAGAGGATGCTTGTTAATAGACACAGATTTCGTCGGTTAGATTGGTTTTGTGTTCCCATGGTAACGATCCATGGCTTCAATCATGCGGCGTTGTATTGCTATTTGATGCGCTGCATCACCTTGTGACCAATCAGCAATGGATCTGGTTAAGTCAAACCATGGAAAACGGCTAAGCTTGAATCGGGCATGATCGGGTAATCGATGCGCCGCCCAAGGGTTCTCAAGAAGAACCGCGCAGTCCGTCAAGACTACTAAAACAGCCGACAACTTTGTTTTTGTATTGCCGTCCAATCGAAAGCGGCCATCGTGCCCCATCCTTACAGTCTTATGTGTGCACTCTTCAAAAACTGGTGCACCCTTCCAACCATACATGGCGTACCAGATGGCACCGCAAGTAATCCCATGATGCCCACTCTCAACAGGGGATGTTTGGCCCCCTTTTAAAAGCTCTGCGACATGAGGGCCACCGAAATTCGCGAAATCAATAATTAGAAGTGATGGATGTTCCTTTGAGATTTGTTTTTCGTTTTTTTTAATGGCGCAAACACGGCTTATCATATTCGCTTGGACGCTATCGTTTGGTTTGCTAGGATCAGGGTATCCCGCAGGGGTTAATTCTACGGTGGTCGTAGAGATTGATAGGTTTCCCATTTTGCAAATGCTACGCTCGACACCATCCGGCAAGGGCTTATTTTCTGAATGCGCGCTGTTAATTAGCCAGTCTTGTTCTTTGTCTTGGTGCTTTGCAAACACTTCGACGGTAATTGGACCATCACCCGCGTTGATGTAGAAATCGGGCGTAGCATTGTCGCGTCGTGGGATTGGTTGAATAGAAAATCCAGCCTCCAAAAGACCACCATAAGCTCTAATTTCGGCTAATGCGGCCGAAGAGTTGCTGATGTCTTTCTGATCGATTAAACGCGAGGTCAGATCTCGTAACCAACTTTCTCCCCCATTCTGTTGAGCAATATCACCAATCGCTTTGCGAACTAAATGGTCGATTGGGCGGTGGCTTTCACCAAACAAGGGGAACCATATTGGGTGTCTCGTTCCCAAGTGCAGAGGTGCATTCTCGATGGTTTGTAGCTGTTGTAGGTCGAATAAGTCTTCTAGTTTCATCTGACAACACTCTCCTCTTTTTCTTTGAGTCTTGTTGATATGTTGAGTTGATGCTTCAGTGCGCTTATATTTAGCGTCCCTGAAGTGTCGCTATTTAACCCTTGCTTGATTTCGCTTTTAAGCTGCTTCAGAAGAACGGTGCGATAACAATCTTTTTTCATTTGAAATCTTTTGAAATGATTATGCCCATGTGTCGGTTAGTGAATAAATTTAGATTGGTTAAAACCTTCTCAATCCGACTCGCCAGCGAAGAAGCTCAGTAACGGTCACTGTCTTTTGTTTTTGACTGAGCAGTGTATGCCAAAGTCTTCTGAGAAGCTTTGATAGCGGAGAGCTTCCGAGGGTTTTTATAGGTGAGAATCGAACGCTCTTTTCGATCAAGTTCAGGTAGGCAGCTGGGTATCCTGTTAGGCTAAACATGTGTTGTACCTCTGGAAGAGTTGTATCAACCCCGTGTATATCAAAGCAATCAGTGAAGGTGCTGCATGAAGATGCCTTGGCTTCGTTGCTTAGGATTACGCTAATCGGCATATGAATCGAAAGTTCACGAATTGAACTTAAAGCCGCGTTGGTGTCATCGCAATAACAGGAGAGATCGATAATCGAAGTCGCTGACAAAGGCACCAAAGAAATAGCCGTTTGAAATTGAATGGCGTTATCCACAAGGAACAGGGTGGTGCAGACCTGATTTTTCCATGCCGAATTTATGTACGTGATGGGGTCGCTGAATGCAATGTAAGAGCCTTGCCTCCAAGGTAACGAATCAATTGCTCTAACAAAAAACTTTGTTCTCGGACTGACTTGTTCGCTCCCTAACAAATCAATGATTGCAGTGTTTGCTATGGGCTTGCCTTCAGGTAACCAGCCGATATCTTTGACAGGAGCGTTTTCGATCCCCGCAAAAGATTCGCGCCAACTCTCAACGCAACCAGCAAAGCTATAGTTTCTCGCCACGTCTTTAAGAGCATTTTCAGAAATTTTCTGCCTGAGTTCGGTGTCGAAAATGAGGCGTTCAATTGCTTTGACCCATTCGTCAATGCTGCTTTCAACTAATAATCCAGTTTTTTCATGCGTAATGGTGTTTGAGTACGGTGGAAAGTTGCTGTAGATGCCGGCAATCGAACAGCCACCGAACTCTCGATATTTGTTATTGGTTTTTGAATGAAAGAAAGGCGTATCAATCCCAGGGGCAAGCCCAATGTCGAAGCCACGCTCATAGAAACCCTTGATAAAATTTTCGTATCCCCTAGTACCTTCGTTTAGTACGATGCCGTTAACGCCTAAAAGCTCTTGAGGGGCGCTTTGCCGCCACAAATGAAACTCAACTTTTCCCGGATAACGATCTAGAATGACCCGTGCTGCACCAAAAAGTATGTTTTCAAGTGCTCGGTCATCAATCCGGCCCGTTGGATAGGCAATTCGGATGACCCCATCTCCCTTGGGCCTGGCAAGGCCCTCAATGATGGATGCATCAAAATAACTTTTGTTTAATTGCGTATGTGCACCATGAGACTGCGCTCGCAGCTGAAGCCCGGCTGAATATACGCGAGTGACGTCAGCAAAAGAAAAAAATCGGCTTAGAGCATGGAGCCGAAAGAAAGCCCGATGGTAACGGCCAACTTCAGTTTCAAGAGAAATCTCCTCAAAGTTGTCATCAACTTCATAGATGATCTTCTTGCCCTTCTGCTTCAGCTCGTACAGCGCAATAAGGTCTTGTGTTTCACAGTTCCGGCAAAAAACCGCTGCATCGCACCAGTCGATGTCTCTGGACAGCAGTACGGAGACCTGAGACAAACGGAGTCTTAGTTCAATCTCACCTCGGCGCTCCAATTCGGCAAGCGGACGCAATATCCCGATAATCGTACTCGGAATGAATCCAGGGATTATTATGAGAATACGCTTCATGGCAATCTTTGGTTAGCGATTCATGTGTGGAGCCTGAGATTCGTACTCTCTGATAATTTCTTCAGTAGTCCCATCTGCGATTAACTTACCGCGGTGAAGCCAAATGACACGATCACAAAACTGACGAATAAGCTCCATTGAGTGGGAACTTAATACCGTAGTTCTTTCGCCCGATAGAAGACTTTCAATTCGTTGCCTTGCTTTCTCCGCAAACTGGGCATCCCCCGCGCCAACGACTTCATCTGCAATCAAAATCTCAGGGTTGATGGCAGTGGAGGTTGCAAAGGCTAGTCGCATAAACATGCCGGTCGAATAGGTACGGGCAGGCATGTATAAGAACTCGCCTAGTTCAGAGAATTGGGCGATTTCTTCAATCTTGGCATCGATAGATTGTTGAGATTCGCCCAGGAACATCAGGCGTATTCGAATGTTTTCTATACCGGTATGATGAAGCTCCAATCCAGTAGCAAAATCAAGTAAAGGCGAGACTCTCCCCGTAATGCTTGCTGTTCCGTAGCTGGGCTGGAAAATGCCGGATAGCACCCGAAGCAGAGTACTTTTTCCGGCGCCGTTAAGCCCGATAAGCCCAACCCGCTCACCGTGGCTGATCTTTAGGCTAATGTTGTCTAGTGCCCTGTAGTACCGCTGAGAATCGAGTTTCGCGGAGCTAAAGAGATTTAATAATGCGCTCTTTAAACTGGCACCATCGGAATGGTCCAGCGGATAGTCGATAGAAACGTTGTTGAGCTCAATCATGACCAGAATGGCACGTAGCGGCTCCAGCGAGAGCCTAGTTGAAATCGGAAAACTATGAACAGCAATGTGAATGCGGAAGAAATCAAATAGTGGCTCGAGTCAGCAAACTGGCCGTGCAGAATGGGGTGTCGAACTATTTCAATGAGTGAGGCGAAAGGGTTTCCATAGATGACAACACCAAACCCCTTTTTGATGAGCACCTCAGCTGGATAAATAACAGGGGTAATCACGAACAACAGGCTAAAAATGCCGGCTAAGCCGTGCTGAAGATCGCGGTAGCGAAGACCGAGGTAAGCAAATGTGCCTATGGCGCCATAGGCATATACGATGAGTATCAATAGCCCTGGGCTGCCAAAGACCAGCCCAGAAATTGATAATTGGCCAAAGTAAAAAAGAACGCCGAGCGCAGTAGCCATGCCGATGGCTAAATAAATTGTTTGCGTTAGTAGCGTTCTAAAGATAAAAATTGATTGAGGCAAAGGCAACTGCTTTAGGTAGCCGTGAGCAATCACAAATGCACCACATCCTTCTGTCATCGCGCCAGCAATGAAGCCCCAGATCGCAAAGCCTAGTGTTAAGAAAGGAATAAACTCCCCCGGCTCCAAATGAAAAACGGCCGCCCAGATAATTCCTGCGCCTAAGGAAAATGCTAGTTGATGCAACATTGGCCAAAGGATGCCCAACCTCGATCTACGGAATCTATTTTTTAGGTCTGATTTTGAAAGATAGGTCCATATTGGGACATTTTCTTTGCATGCTTTGATTTCATCTACTAGGCGAATCATTGTAGTAATTCATTCCTCGTTGTCAGCTGATCTAATGCGTTTTAGCAGCTTGGATAGGCTTCCGCTTTGAGCTTGTGAGAAATAGTGGCTTTCAAGCATTGCGAGTAATGTTGCATCTACATATGTTCCATTTTTGAACGCGTGGTCTTTAAGGGTGCCCTCTTCAATGAACCCTAACTTCTTATGAAGAGAGATGACTGCTTTGTTCTCTGTCAAGACTTCGCAGTAAAGCTTGTGTAGATTTAGATGTTCAAAGCAATACTCCAAAACTAGAGCTTCAATTTCGCTTCCAATGCCACCTGTTCGAGCTTTGGGGTCACCAATTATTAATCTGCCCCATTCGGCCTTTCTATTGCGCCTGTCAATGTGATAGATGCTTACAGTGCCCAAAGCTTCCCCTGTTGTTTTCGAGGCAACAAGGTTTATCTCGGTTGGGTCGAGTAGTTGCTTCTCATACCAGTTCTTTTGCTGACGAATAGATATAGGCAAGTATTCATAGAAGTATTCATAAACTTCTGGTGAGCTACGCCATTTGGCAATGAGGGGCAAGTCTGATTCTTCAATTGCGCGCAAGATGACCCGTCTTGAACAAAGCATTTTAAAACCTCTGCTAGAGTGAATAGTTCGTTTGCTGCTTACGCAACCCTGACGATACTTTTCAGAGAGCTAGTAATAAATTTAATGTCCTGCTCTGTGACACCCATATGCATAGGCAACGACAAGATTTCTTTACTTGCTTGGTGTGCCTTTGGGCAGGAGCCATCGGCTTGGCTGTATAGCTTGTACTCTGTGTTGTCTCTATAATGAACGCCTGGATGAATCTCATACTCGTTTAGCGCCATGAGTACTTGGTCGCGTTGATTAACGCGAACTTGAAATAGATGGCGAGACGACTCACATCCGTGAGCCATCGGAACGATTCGAACCAGTTCATCTCCATCCAGATATTGTTCATACCACTTGCCAAGCTGGCGGCGGTAGGCGTTATCCCTATCGAGATAACGCAGTGATACCAGGCCAATACCGGCCATGATTGAATTACCGTGGTATTTGAACCCGACTTCTTCAACGTCATACATCCATTTGTATGCACCTTGAGTAACGGTTCTGGCATAAGTATCTTTGTTGATGCCCAGCCAGCTTAGTTTTCTTGCGCGTTCATCGCGTGCTTGATCTGTAAAACAGATCATTCCCGAGTCGGCTGTGGCCAGGTTTTTAACTGCTTGAAAGCTAAAAACGGTGCAGTCGGGATCATGGCCTACATGCTTGCCATTGAGCCTCGTGCCTGCCATATGAGCGGCATCCAGTATCAGCTTAAGGCCGTGATCTTTGCAGAGTTTGAGTATTTCCTCATAACGTCCCGTATTACCCCCGATGCCTACAAAAATCACAGCGCGTGTACGCGGCGTTATTTTTCGGGCGACATCTTCTGGGTCTAGGCAAAGATATTCATCAACATCGGCAAAGACAGGCTCAAGGTTGGCGTACTTGATGGCATGGTTTGTAGATACGAATGTCAGCGGCGTAGTAATGACTTCATCGTCGTCAGACCAACCTAATTCTGTTTTGAAAATGTGCAGGGCCAGATGCAAGCCAACCGTGTTTGAACTAAGAAAATGTGCAAACGGTAGCCCTGTGTAGTCTTTCCATTTATTCTCAATTTCAATGGTTTTGAAGCCCAGACCGGTCCAGCCTTTTTCAAGGCATTCGCGAACTTCTGTAAGGCATTCCTCTACTCGGAAATTGGGCACAAATAATTGAATAGGCATATAAACCCCTTAGATGTCTCGAAATGGCGTACCGCTCGCATCTTTCGATGAGAGCTGCGGCTGGAATGAAATTGATGGATGGCCAAGCGTTATTGGCCAATAAATTGATAGATCTGGGTCACTCCAGAGAATCGCCCGCTCATGTTCCGGCGACCAGGTGTCGGTGGTCTTGTAGAGAAACTCCGCCGTGTCCGAGAGGGTCAGGAAGCCATGGGCGAAGCCCGGTGGAATCCATAGTTGTTTTTTGTTGTCGGCTGAAAGCACTTCGCCGACCCATTTGCCATAAGTAGGCGAACCTTTACGGATATCCACGGCAACGTCAAAGACTTCACCTTGAACAACGCGCACCAGTTTGCCCTGGGCTCTAGGCGGCAGCTGGTAATGCAAGCCACGCAGGACGCCCTTGACGGATTTGGAATGGTTATCCTGCACAAATGGCAGTGTATTGCCAGTGGCTTCGTTAAAGGCCTTTTCGTTAAAGCTCTCGAAGAAGAAGCCGCGTTCGTCTCCAAAGACTCTGGGCTCAATAAGTAGCAAGCCGGGAATCTTGGTTTCAATCACCTGCATTACAGATCCCCTTTCAGGAGATCCATCAGGTACTGGCCGTAACCCGTCTTGAGATAGGGTTGTGCCAGCTTCTCGAGTGCTGCGGCATTGACCCAACCATTGCGGTAGGCAATCTCTTCCGGGCAAGCCACTTTAAAGCCCTGACGATGTTCAATCGTCTGGATGAACTGGGCGGCTTCGATGAGCGAGTCATGCCTACCGGTATCGAGCCAAGCGTAACCGCGGCCCATGATTTCGACATTGAGCTGATCTTGCTTGAGGTAGATCTCGTTCACGGTGGTGATTTCAAGTTCTCCACGAGCAGAAGGCTTAATGCTTTTGGCGATGTCGACGACCTGGTTGTCGTAAAAGTACAGGCCGGTAACGGCATAGCGGCTCTTGGGCTTGGCGGGCTTCTCCTCAATGGAGAGTGCCTTGCCGGTGGAATCGAACTCAACCACGCCGTAACGCTCCGGGTCTTTAACATGATAGGCAAAAACGGAAGCACCCGTAGCCTGTGCATCGGCCCGCTTGAGCAATGTACTGAAGTCGTGCCCGTAATAGAGGTTGTCCCCCAGAATCAACGCGCTGGGGTTGTTGCCCACATGTTGTTCGCCAAGAATAAACGCCTGGGCCAGACCATCCGGCGAAGGCTGCACGCAATAAGACAGATTCATACCCCACTGAGAGCCATCGCCGAGCAACTGCTCAAAACGCGGCGTATCCTGCGAGGTCGAGATAATCAAGACATCCCGCATACCGGCCATCATCAGGCTGGTGAGCGGGTAGTAGATCATGGGTTTGTCGTACACTGGCAGCAGCTGCTTCGAGACAGAGAGCGTCGCCGGGTACAGGCGCGTACCGGAGCCACCGGCCAGGATAATGCCTTTACGGGCAATGGCGTTGGCTTTATTTCTCATGGAGCCGGCCTGAAATCAAAAGTTGTAATGTGTGTTCGACATCCACTTCCCAATCAGGTGCGGTTATGCCGAGTAATCGCTCTGCCTTTTGAGTGTTCAATCTGCAGTTCTTCGGCCGGGATGCCGCAAGTTGGTATGCGGTAAGCGCAATTGGATGGATATCTTTCGGTGCAAGTTTTGTGGCAAGCCCTAATTTGTTGGCTAGGCTTACGATGATTACTGCGTAGTTATGCCAATTTGTGTAACCACGGGCCGCTACGTGATAGGTGCCAAACAATCCATTGGTTTCGTTGTGAAGGATTCTTTTGACGGCTTGGGCGGTAGCCTGTGCCAGGAAACGCGTCGAAGTCGGCGCTCCGAATTGCTCTGCCACAACTTCTAGTTCATCCCGCTCTTGAGCAAGCTGAAGAATTTTCTTCAGAAAGTTATTTCCATGGGTGCCATAAACCCATTCGGTACGGATAATTAGATTTTGTTCGCACATGGCGCGGACGTTTTGCTCACCCTGCCATTTTGATAAGCCATATACAGAGAGCGGATTAACCAGATCATCTTCTTCGTAAGGACGAGTGCTGGCACCGTCAAAAACGTAATCTGTTGAGTAATGAATGAGCGGAATGCCGCGCAAATTGGCTTGAGCTGCGAGAGTTTTTGGGGCAGTCGCATTGATTGCGAATGCCAGTTCTGGCTCTGATTCGGCTTTGTCAACGGCGGTGTAGGCCGCAGCATTGATAATGAGGCTCGGTTTGACATGTTCGACAAGCGAGACAATTTTTTCCGGGAACGCCAAGTCGCACTCGCCTCTGCTAACTGCGACAACATCTCCAAATGGCGCCAGCACTGATTGGAGAACGTGCCCCAGTTGCCCATTGGTGCCGGTAAGCAGTATCTTCATGATCACTGCACATCCATATATATGTATTTCTTGCTGCGGGGGTGGCGGGCCATGATTCAAATCCTCTTAAACACTGCGCCAAAAACAAGGCCGAGATTGCCCAGCAAGGTTTGGCGATAGATGCCGCTTCGCTTCAGACCGTAAATTCTGGGCAGAAGTGCCTTTTCCCGTGCTTTGCTGAATCGGGCGAGGGTTTGAGCGCTCTCTAGTGTGAGTTGGGGCCTGATTTTTTGCAGTGCCTGGATGTGTTTCTCGTTCCATTGCCTGAACCGGCCTTGCCAAAGCATGCGTATGCGGACAACGCGTGCTAACCACCCTTGGTTTGAGCCGCATAGGTTTGCCCCATGTTGCCGATACAAAAGACTGGGCATAGGGTCGTAGAACACATTGCCGCCACAGCCTGAGATGACGATATATGTCCACCAGTCATGGGTGCATACATCAACCAGGCCCGCCTCTTTCATGAGGTTTCGGGCGGTTTCGTTAAAGACCATGGTGTTGCCGCCGCCAATGTTTTGAACTAGTGCATTAGCAAATCCGGGAGACTTTTTAAACAGCGGCGAAAAGCCTATATTGGTGCCGATTTCATCAATGAGTTGAGTTCTGGTGCAATAAAGCGCTGGTATGTTGCGTGGCATGCTCTCGAGCCATCTGATGGCTCTGGAAAGCTTTGAGCGGTTCCAGATGTCATCCTGATCCGAGTAGGCGTAGTAGTCGGCATTTATCGCGCCGTTATTGAGTAGGGCAAGAAAATTTGCGGCAAATCCTTTGCCGGGCCCAGTTTTTATATTCAGGCGATTTTTTGGCCATTTATTTTGATAACTACTTAGAAGATCGATGGTGTTGTCAGTTGATCCATCATCAGAGGCCCAAAGCGTCCAATTGTGGTGATCTTGGGTATCAAAAGAGTTCAATTGCTCTTTTAGGTAGCGTTGACCATTAAAAGTGCAGAGAAGGATGGCAACGGAAGGTTTCATTTGCGACCGCTCGCTGTTTTTCGGTGCCAACGCGGTGACGTGGCAAATATGGCAACCGCAAGTTCCAGGATTCGGATGCGAAACGATTTCTTCAATGTCTTGTCAATAAAAAATGCGCAATGCGCAAATATACATCAAATATTTAGTAATGCGCAATACGCATGGCGTTGCACGCAAATTTGTCAAAGAATCCGTGCATGAATATTGGTCTAATAATCAGAGAGATACGCCTTGCTAAAGGCCTAACGCTGGAAGAGGTTGCGTATGGCGCAGGTACTGATGGCGGTAATCTTTCTCGTATTGAACGAGGGTTGCAGCGCAGTATCCCGGAATTGCTGGAACGGATTGCTGCTACGCTAGGCGTTACGGTTTCTGAGTTATACCAACGGGTTGAAGCTGGTCGAGAAGATCG
>JBDLTI010000042.1:0-14674 GCA_039805865.1 Pseudomonadota bacterium
ATTCCCCCCTGCTCAACCCTTCTTATCAACCCACTGGAGCCCCTGATGTACAAACAATCCATCTTCAGCTTCGCCCTGGTACTGCTCGTCGAAGCCATTTCGGCCGTCGTTGAGTACCTGAAGCACCGTCTCATGCGTCAAATGAACCGCCAATCGTATGAATCGGAGTTTTCTGAGGCGTATTGCTAATTTCAACCGGATTTTAAGCCATGTTTTGCACCGTTTCACCTGATTAAGCGGTGTTTTCACCCAATATTTGCCGTCTTATGCGTCTCTAGCAAGCAATTTGCCGGGGCGGGATGGCTTTTTCTTCTGAAAGGAGCCATCTTATGGCCCATTGTGTCTCTAATATGGCCTATGTCGGTGCTGAACCCTGGCATGGATTAGGTCAACAACTCCCCGCCAAGCAACCTATAGCCGTCTGGCTCAAGTCGGCAGGCATGGATTGGCAGATCGAATCGTCACCGGTTCGCTATACCAGCCATGTCAACGGGTCTCTGGGCGCTATCCACGCTTTCCCTGAGCAACGGGTGCTGTATCGCTCGGATACAAAAGTACCGCTATCGGTGGTGTCACCCCGGTATCAGGTTGTTCAACCCCGTGAAGTACTGGAGTTCTACCGTGATCTGACAGAGATCTCTGGTTACGAGCTGGAAACTGCCGGTGTCCTCAAAGGCGGCAAGAAGTTCTGGGCGTTAGCGCGTACAGGGCAATCCACCAGCCTCAAGGGCAGCGATGTGGTCAACGGCTATCTGCTGCTTGCAACGTCTTGCGACGGCACCCTCGCCACGACCGCAACACCAACGACGGTTCGGGTGGTCTGTAACAACACCCTGAATCTGGCCGTGGCCGGTAACACGACAGCCATCAAGGTCGGTCATCGCAGCAAGTTCGATCCAGAGTCAGTGAAGCAGCAACTCGGCATCGCCGTATCCCAATGGGATCGGTTCATGGTGCAGATGCGTGTGCTATCGGAACGAAAGGTGAAGTCGTATGAAGCCACCAACTACTTCCTGCGGGTCTTTTGTGACGGTCTGGATGTGCATTCGCCGGATTTCCGGCTGATGAACGAACGGGCCATGAAGAAAGCTCAGTCGCTCTATGACGGTCAAGGTCGTGGGGCTGAGTTGGATTCAGCCAAAGGCACGGCTTGGGGTCTGCTCAACGCGGTCACGGAGTTTGTTGACCACGAGAAGCGAGCCCGTAGTCAGGATCACCGGCTGGATTCCGCCTGGTTCGGTCAGGGAGCTCAGTTGAAGCAACGCGCTCTCGATACAGCACTGCTAATGGCGGCATAACCCTCACCAACCCTACAACCCTACGCATCAGCGCCCGGTTTGACGTATCAGCGTCAGCCGGGCGTTGTGCATTGGGGCATCTGAAAGGAACGCATCATGGCAACAGCGATACACCAAACCGAAGCACCTCAGCCACGGCCCCGCCCGGCCTTGCGCCTGATCAAGACCAAAGACCTACCCCGTGATGACTGGCTGGATGTTCGCCGTCAGGGCATTGGTAGTTCCGATGCCGCAGCGGCTGTGGGGCTCAATCCCTACAAGTCGCAACTGGAATTGTGGATGGAGAAGACCGGACGGCAGGCAGCATTGCCGCAGGTGGACCCCAACGACGAAGAAAGCCCGATGTACTGGGGCAACATTCTGGAACCCATCGTAGCGGCGCATTACACCAAGCGGACAGGCAACCGGGTACGGCGCATCAATGCCGTACTTCAACACCCAACGCACCCGTGGATGCTGGCCAATATCGACCGGGAAGTGATCGGTTCTCCCGATGTGCAGATTCTGGAATGCAAGACCGCTGGGATCAACGGGGCCAAGCTCTGGCGAGACGGTGTCCCGGAATACGTTCAGTTGCAAGTCCAGCACCAGTTGGCCGTGACCGGTAAGACCTCCGCCGATGTAGCCGTATTGCTCGGCGGTCAATTGTTGGAGATCCACCGGATTGACCGGGACGAGGTGTTGATCGGGCGACTGATCACACTGCAAGCCCAGTTCTGGCAATCCGTCGAAACGGACACCCCACCGCCAGCCGATGGTTCCGAGTCGGCGGATCTGGCCTTGCGCTGTCTGTATCCGAAAGACTCAGGCGCTACGCTGGACTTCCGCAAGGATCGGCAGTTGTCGGCGATGTACACGGATCTGCTGCATGTCCGGGAGCAACTCGTTAAGTCACATGAAGTCGAAGCCCATCTGAAGCAAAGCATTCAACAGGCGATGGGGTCGGCCAGCTGTGCATTGTTTGAAACAGGATCGGTGACGTGGAAACAAAGCCGGGATAGCCAGGCAGTGGATGTGAAGGCCTTGAGCCAGGCGCATCCAGAACTGGTGCAACGCTACACCCTACCTAAGCCAGGCTCTCGACGTTTCCTGATGGGCTAGTCCGTCATTCACCTCTGTTTCACCCTCCGTGCCTACCGGAGTTCATTGCCCTGCCCCGTAGGCCATTCGGGGGTGGGTCACATCTTGAAGGAGCAAAACCATGTTGAAAGGACTCGCCATTACCCCGCCGGTCATTGGGCGGATATCGATTGGCAAGGTCGTCGAGAAGAACGGTAAGCGGTTGCCGGAGAAAGACGATCAGTTCACTATCACCAGCCAGATTCAGACCCGTGATGGCTGGCTACCGCACCCCTTTGACGAGGGACTCAGGAAGGCGCAGAACGGCAAGACGCGAACCATTCCGATTCGGTTGCTGTTCTCGGAGCCGGATCTGAACTTTAGAGCTGACTACACGTTGTTTGACCGGGATACCGGCCGACCACTGTGTGTGGGTAACGGGGAGACCTGTAAACGGGTCAGTAACCAAGGCGTAGAAACACACCCCTGCCCGACACCAGAAGCCTGTCCAATTGCCAAACAGGGGTGTAAGCCCTATGGTCGATTGAATGTGGCGATTGGTGACGATGACCCGCTGGGGACGTTTGTGTTCCGGACAACGGGTTTTAACAGTATCCGCACGCTCAATGCCAGGCTGCATTACTTCAAGGCAATCTCGGGTAATCGGCTGGCCTGCCTGCCGTTGGAGCTACGGCTACGCGGTAAATCCACCCGACAAAGCCATGGGACGCCGATCTACTATGCGGACATTACCCTACGCAATGACATGAAGCTGGAAGAAAGTCTGGAAGCTGCACGTCAGACTGAAGCCAGCCGGATTGCCGCAGGCTTTGACCAGCAGGCCCTCGATCAGGCTGCTCGGCTGGGCTTTGAGAACGGGGCGTTTGAGGACAGCTCAGAAGATGCCGGGGCAGTCGTCGAGGAGTTCTTCGGGCCAGAGGCAGAAGCGGAGCCAGAACAGACTGGCAAGGCTTCGACAGGATCACCCCCTGACGAGAAGCCGGGCAAAGCAACGCTCTCGGACAAGCTGGCTGCCAAGCAAGCGGCGGCAAGTCAGGGAGAAGCCGTGTGATGGCCCTCTACGCTCTGTTTGGCCTTGCCATTCCGGTGATCGTGATCTTGCTCTGCTTGGTCTGGATGCAATTGATGCACCAACTTCTTCTCTTGGGCCACTGATGGCCCGACTCTCGCGCAGGCGGGAGTTTTTTAGCTGTGAATTTTCCAAAAGTGCCTAAACGTAACTTGTCCAATCACCACCAGTAACGCATAATTGTTTTTGATACCTTTAACATCCCACAAAAATGGTTCTTGTATGTCGTTCAAACCTTCTGCATTAATAGCTAACTTCACATGTCGCTTTGGTGACAAAAAGGTCATGTTAGACATGTTCAACGAGATCGTGAAGCCAGCTTTCTTTGATAGCCCGCCGAGAAAATATGGAAGGAATTTGTTCTGTCTGTTTGATTTAAGTCTCACAAACTATCGAACAATTTCAGGTGTCAACGAGCCCCTGCTGGCCGGTAAATTTGTTAGGGACACATCTCTAACCCGAAGCCATGTCCTCCGCGATCAAGAAATAGTTCCAAACCGAGCAGAGATTGAATCAGCAACCTGCGCCCGATTCGTCATCGTTCTTTCATCGCACACTTTGCTATACGTTCCAGAAACACCACATGCCCCCCCACTGGGGATGTTCAAATCAACTATTCAGTACCACCTTATTAGGAGCTGGAGAAATCACATAAATCTTGTAACAAAGCATTTGAAGACACTCCCTGACAACAAGGCAAAAAAGACAGCGGCAATAAGAGAAGCATTAACCCAGGAAACTCCACGCCCAGAGCTTAAAATTGTCGAGCTCCCGAGTTCGATTTCGATCGCCGACTTCCTAGACAAATTTAAAACAGTAGATCGGGTCGAATTCAGAATTAACGATACGAATCACTCAGCTTCACTTAAACCTGTACTTGACCAACTTCGCGCCGAGAAAGAAGCGACAAAAGCCGCATCAATCACCATTGTTGAATCAGCGCCTAAAGATATCACTCAGCTAAAGAAGCAACTAACGTCCGCCACAAGCGATGGAAATGTTGAAGCCACTTTAAATGGAAAAGGTCACAGTGGAGAAAAAATCAGAGGATCTAATGAACATTTTCGTTTATCAATCCCTTTAGGTGAAAGCCTACCTACCCAGATGAAGCAGTTTGTCGAAAATGTTTTTTCTGTTTTCTCCACGTTGAAAACGAAGAAAGAAATCGTCGTGCACAGCGCAAAGGGTGAGGCAGAGAAAAAGCTGCAAAAAATCTCAAGTTCTATTAATTGATCATGAACACTCCAAAAATTGCAGATGACCTATTGGCCGAAAGCAGCCTTTGGGGAGTTTACAAGCTATCTTGGAAACTCAATTTCCCATGGGGCTCAGCGAGCGCTGCTATAGGAGTTGCATTTTTGAGCTTTTGGTATCTTTCATCAACAGAGCCCTCTACTCACGCCCTAGTTGAAAACTTTCGGAAAATTATCGAAACAGGCCTGACATTTACAACAACAATCTTGGGTTTTTTAATCGCTGGATTTACGGTCTTTGCCACAATCACAAACCCAAAATTGTTTGCAAGACTAGCGCGAATGACAGATGAAGAATCTGGCCTGTCTTGGCTCAAGAAAACCTTCGTCTTGTTTATTCATACCTTTGCTCACTACGCTTTTTTTGTGCTTGCCGCACTATTAGTAACAACAGTTGGCTCTGCATTCTTTTACATTTTTACAAAGCACATAGGTGGCCTGCTAGAAGCAATACCCTGTCTTGCACCAATAGCATCAACCAACATCAAAAACCTGCTCCTTGCCTTCTCAATTTCACTTTTTTCAGGCTGGCTCGTGTACCTAGCTTTGTTATTACAAGGCTTCATTTTTAACATTTACCACACTTGCATGTTCAGCATATCCGTAACCGGGGAGAATCTATTAGACTGACATCAAGCGTTTGATTTTTGAGAGCAGCCAAAACATTAGATAAAGATGTCGAGTTAGTGTCGCCCTTGTGACACACTTTAACCAAGCCCGTCACTCTCAAACCCTTACGCCATAAGGCTTCATGTCGGGCATGTCGGGTGTGTCGGGTTTTTCAACAATCTTTTTATTTTTCCAGCAGAAGGTTCGGCCTACTCTCCGCCTCTCCTTCTTTTCCAATTTTGCTACTTTGTTAAAAAAACCCGACATACCCGACACTAGTGGACCCAAACCCTTGCCAGAAGCGGGTTTCAGGATGACAGGCTTTACCCTATACCCGACACAAACCCGACACAGCCCGTCACTCAAACCATGTATTGAGCAGCCAATGAACTGATTGAGGATTCTGACCGTTCAGCCATACGCCACACAAACTGTGCCTGCCAATATCTCCCTTGAGCATTTCGTCCTCGCTGGAACCCCAAGCTCTCCAATCGAGATGCAAAGCTATTGGTGGCAAGTGGTTGGTATCCATTGCCGCGACTCCATTGAACGTAATCCTCATAGAGCTCTCTGCTTTGGACCCTTGAATCATGATCTAGCTCTAGCTTTTCTTCTGCGTACTGGCGGATTGGATCTGAATCAGTCCGATAGCGCAGGATTTCCTGTTCAGAGCTAGGCGGAATGACGAATCGGCCTCGGGCGTTCAGTGCCCGCAAGCCTGCCAACGCCCAGTTAAGAATCCCTGGCAATTCGGCCCTCAATCTGTCTTCACGGTTAATATCCCGATCCTGCTCCGTAAACTGACGGTTGAAACGCAGAATGATGGCTCGTCGGAAGAAACCATCTGAATGATCAAGTAATCGAGGCAAATTATTGGTGGCTGCTATCAACCGGGCGTATGGCTTAAAGCTGAATGGCTTTTCATGTTTGCGCTCTGCTTCAATCAAGTCACCCGAGACGATCTGCTTGAGATAGCCATCAGATACGGTAGCCTGTGCCGACATTTCTGAACTGATGTTGACGAGCTTGCCCTGCAGTTCCGCACGGACAAATGCCCTATCCAGCCGCTCAATCTGGGAGTTGCCTACATTTTCCCGGCCAATGAGTTCTGTAAGAATCGACAGGATCAGCGACTTCCCATTACCGCCACCCCCGACCATCCATAAAAATTGGCACATTCGGGTTTCGGGCACTAGGCAGTAACCGATGAATTCTTGAAGCAGACGAATCTTGTCTTCATTATCCTCATCCGGCCGGAAGATCTCGTCGAGTGTCTGCAGCCACAGCGGGCAAGTAGCTTCTGGGTCATAGGCAATATCAACCTTGTTCACGAGGTGGTGCTCAGGAGAATGCGGATATAGCGTTCCCGTTGCCGGGTCTAAAGCACCATTCGCCAGACATAGCAAAGAATTCGTTGCCCACCGTGTTTCATCCTCAGCGTACAGGGTGCGAATCATCTGCATGTGGGCATTGACGGAGGTCGGCGTGTCTTTCTTACCGAATCCAGCCAGTGACTGTGCCAAAGGTTTCTGCACGAAGACCACTTCATCGACAGCGGGCCAGTAACCCTCACGGTACAAATACGGTCTGCCAGAAACGTAGATTATCTGGTCATTAAACAGCGAACTCACAATTTCGTGGACGCCTTCAATGAACGACTCCTGCCCACGGCCAGAGGCTCTTGAGGCAGGCAAAGCTGGTACGGCCTGTACGGATACAGAGTGGGCTGAAGGATACAAAACCTCCACCCACAGGGCTTCTCCAAGGCTTTGTAGTCGATCAGCTGTCCAACCAAGTTCTGCAGCATCGGCTAAATCGAAGCCCTTAGGTAATTTCTCCCCAGCTTGAGCCAACGCTTCATTGTCGAGAATGCGCTCGACTGTCCCTCCGGCCGCAATTACGAGCCGAATGACTGATTCTGTATATTTTTCACCCGATTCATCATAATCAGGCGCAATAAATACACGACGCCCCGACAAGGGTGAAAAGTCCGATTTGGCCGGAGACTGGGCACCGTTCATCGTGGTCATCGCAACGCAGTCCGGAAACAAACGTTGAGCTGCATCAGCTGATTTTTCGCCTTCTGCAAAGATGACCGTCGCTTCCGGATTTATTGTCAGACGATCCAAGCCATAAAGTGGCCGATCTGTCGCAGGCGCTGAGAGCCGCCATGAATCATTCCCGGCTGCATCTCGGCAATAGGTTAGCGGTCGATACTGCTTGCCACCATCCATCAGGTCAAAGCGCAGCACATACAAAAGCAGTTGCCCCTGAGCGTTGCGATACGTCCAATGAGCCGTGGGATGCCCAAGACCCTGCCCATAGGAAACAGGTATGGCTGGAGTGACATCCGGAATAGGCATGATCGGCGTGTATTGAGGTACTGGTGGCTGCGCAGCCCGAATCTGCGGTTGAACCGTGACAGGTTCTGGACGTTCTGCCAGAAACAGCAGAATTCGCTCGGCGGCTTCCGAGTAATACTCCAATTCATCTAGATACTTCACTAGATAAACTAGGTCACCGCCCCTCTCATCAACCGCGAAGTCAGCCCAAACGCCAGTTTCTGTATTGATAGCGAACGAGCCAAGCTCCCCATCGTAACGCAGTGGATTCAAAGCGACCCATTCTCGCCCCCTGAGCTCACCATCGGGCAGCCAGTGCTCAAGAATTTCCTCGGCATGTTCGAGCGCCATCTGGCGAACCGCGCTGTAATAAACGTCATTTCCCAGATCACGACGAAGGGATAACAGCTGCTCCGGAGTGTATTGAGCGCAGGCTTCGGGTTGAAAGGTCGTAATTTCCTGTTGAGATGCTGGCAGCCTTTCTGTGCCAACATTTGAACTAAAATAAGCCATTGATTGTTTTCTTTCTTGGTTGCATGCCGCGGTCGAGTTAGTCGCTCTTCCTGGCTATTTCTGGCCACTCACCATGAGTAGGCCAGGCAGTTCATACTGTCTATTTCGTGACAGTTTTCAGAGCCCTGCAAACTAGTTTAGTTTGCAGTTTTGCAAAATGACGCTGTAATTGGCCGAAACTGACAAAGAGTTTTGGGGCTGCGTATGGTCGTAGGGTTGCGAAGCTTTATTTCTAAAACAACGTCAAACCATACAAACCCTACGCACCGATCTTCGCCTGTCAGGCTGCTTCTGCGACATCCTCTTGAGCCGTTGTTCTGGCAAACAGCCCCATAGCTGCTTCGACTGGCTCTACCAGCCAGATGTCCTGGCGTGAGTGGCGCTTCCCGAAGCCTATCCGTCGCAATGACCGTCCAAACGCCGTCGGTGTCATTGCATCGACACGGTTGGATGTTTCACGGCCCCAAGCATGGAACACACGAATCAGATCAGTCCCGGTGTAACCCGAACGGTCTGCTGATGGTCGTAGGCACTGCTCAGCAAACTGTCGCACCGGATCGACCTCTTCTTGGTACTGCTGGACGGCAGCTAAAGCCGAGGGTGGGATGCTGAAACGTGTTTCTTGGCGCAGGTCCCGCAAACCCTCGACCGCCCAGCGCAAGATGCCAGGCAGCTCTTCCAGCAAGTCGTTGATCAGATTCGGATTGACCTCTTCACCACGGAATTGGCGGTTGAAGGTCAGCACGACGATTCGACGAAAGTAGCCATCGGTCAGGTCCTTAGTTTGTGGCATCGTATTCATCGACGCCATAAACCGAACGGTTGTCTTGAACGTTTTTGCGTCCTGGTCAAAACCCCGCGCTTCGATCGCTTCACCAGCCACCATGGCCTTGATATAGCCGTCGGCGATGGCCTTTACGGGAAGATCGGAACAGATATTGAGCGTTTTGCCTGCCGTATGGGCCCGAGAAAACTTGTTCGACAGGTCGCTCAGAGCCACGGCGCTGATGTTTTGCTCCCCGATTAGTGCACGGATCACGTCTAACAGCACCGACTTACCGTTCGAGCCTTCGCCAACGAGCCAGACCATTTTCTGCTGGCTCACGTCCGGGGTAATCAAGTAGCCCATCCACTGCCGCACGAACCTGATCTTGTCGGCCTTGTCGGCATCTGGCTCAAATACCTGATCAAGGAAGCCAAGAAAACGGGGGCATTCAGCCTCTGGCTCCCACGGGATGTTGAGGCGTGTCTGAAGTCGATGGTCCGGGTTGTGCGGCACCACGTCCAGGGTCTCAAGGTCTAGCGTGCCGTTATCCAGGCAGACGTATTGACCGGCGTTTTCGGCAAAGAATTCGCCCATCTGGCCAGTGTAGGTTTTGCTGAACTCGGTCACGGCTCGGATTCGACACGCGTTTGCATCATGTGCCAGAAAGTCCATGATCGGGTGCCGGACTTCGACGTTAAGATCCAGCTTGCGGTAGGCTCCAGCCTCGTACCCCCAGAAGCCATCTTGTGCGAACACTAGCCCGTCCGGGTAATGTCGATCGATCATACCCTGGGTCAAGATCGAGACCGGGATCTCCGTCTTTTTCTCGAACGCCCGAACATTGGCCCACGACACCAGTTCAGCCGGTGTTTTAACTGTATCGCCGTTTGGCCTTAGGCAATTGCGCCCCTTCGGACAATGCATAGCACCCTTAGCGCGTAGTTCAACACAGCTCATCGGCACTTGGTTATGATCAGCCGACATCTGCAACAACAGTCCTATTTGGGCTGGATCATGGTCATCGCGGTTCGGCGCAACACGATGGACATGGCGGACACCATCAGCAAACTTGCCTGCAACAGTGACGACTCCATCGAAAAGTGGTTTCGGCATGTTGCCCCCACCATCTCCAAGCCCTTCGGCGATGAGATTGCAATGGCCAGCAACGTAGTCGACCCCCATTGGCAGACGTCTCGTTTCGGGTGTTGGTAGTTGGTTGTTAGTGGAGGTCATGGCGTGCCTCCTGGAAAGTCCGGGCCTGAATGAACTCATCGAGCGCGTCTTGTCGGTACTTCACCAGACGGCCTACTTTTACATACGGCAAGTCGTAACGCTTTGTTGTTGCCCAGACGGCAAGTGTTTGCGGCTTGATTCCGAGGTACTGTGCCGCCTCGGTGCGGTTCAATAATGAGGTCATTTATTCTCCTAAAGATAAGCCAAATGACGATATGCCAGATGACAATGCGACTTTAGGATCTTTTTTTTCGGCTGGCTGTGGGGTATTTTTTTGGAAACACCCCCCACTCTAATCGCCTGTGCCGTATATCAGTGAGAGGCCGTTTTCATAGTTAAGGTACTTATCGAACAATTCGAGCATCCCTTTGTACTTTTCTCGCAGATCACTCTTACAGTTTGGAGAAACCATAGCAGCAATCCTATCATGGACCAATTCCTTACCAGTGTAGATCCGCCAGATCTCGATGTCGGCAAACGGCAGCAGCCCCGAGTTGATCCAATCTAAGTCAGAGCTAAGTCGTACTGCCTTCTTGGCAAGCGAATAGCTGAAGTGGGCACGTCGGCGTACCAGCCAAGCCTTGAATGAAGCAAGGATTTCCGGGTCTCTAGCCAGTAAGTTGACCCGTAGGTGGCCCAGAAAGTTGCTATCCACACCAATCAGGTCATCAATCGGAACTGTAGAGTTATCCAACTCAGGCCGACCCAGCCGCTTCGAGTAGTCGTTAAATCGATCAATTTTTGCCAGCAATGACTTCATGTCACTCACTGACATTTCGCATAATGGGCCACTCGCGCTATCTGGTGGCATCCATTCCGCTAAGGGGTCGTTAAACAGTACCTCTAGATGCTCGGAGAGCTCCTCATAAAACCAGTCCCGCATGACATCATCTTGGACCATTGCCGCACATTGCTTGGCAGCGGCCAAATAGAAAGCTCGCTTGACGATCTGCTGTCCCCACTCCCTACGAGAAAGAAGCCTCTGGCCCGAATAGCGCTTAATATCAAACCATGTGTCTATTGTTTTTTTCGGGTCTATTCGACTGCGTTGCTCCGCCATTTACCGATCCCCATCATTGATCTTCGTTAGCATAGTATGACGCACATTGATCAAATATGTAGCCCCGGCGTAGCCCCAAAGCAAAAGGGCAACCCCGGAGGATTGCCCTAAGTGCTTGATATTACTGGTGGCCAGTCTCGGAATCGAACCAAGGACACGCGGATTTTCAATCCGCTGCTCTACCAACTGAGCTAACTGGCCGCACACCAGGGCATTGCTGCCCAAGTGCAGAAAAACATTAACGCTTCGAGAACTGCTTACGGCGACGGGCGCTGTGCAGACCGACTTTCTTACGTTCCACTTCACGTGCATCACGTGTTACGAAACCAGCGTTCGACAGAGCCGACTTCAGCTCAGCGTCGTACTGAATCAGTGCGCGGGTGATGCCGTGGCGAACCGCACCGGCTTGACCCGATTCACCACCGCCAACAACGTTCACGTTGATGTCAAAGGTGTTTACGTGCTCAACCAGCTCCAGCGGCTGACGAACGACCATACGGCCAGTTTCACGCGAGAAGAAGATGTCAACCGGCTTGCCATTGACAACGATGTTGCCCTTGCCACGCTTTAGGTAAACACGGGCAACGGCGCTCTTACGACGACCGGTACCGTAATATTGTTGTTCTGCCATAACGACCTCTTAGATTTCCAGCGACTTAGGTTGCTGGGCGGTGTGCGGGTGGACAGCGCCGGCGTAGCACTTCAGCTTCTTCAGCATGGCGTAGCCCAGCGGACCCTTTGGCAACATGCCTTTAACGGCCTTTTCCAGAGCACGCTCTGGGAAACGCTGTTGCATCTTGCCAAATGTAGTTTCATAGATACCGCCTGGGTAACCCGAGTGACGGTAGTATTTTTTATCTTCAGCCTTGTTACCTGTTACACGCAGCTTCTCTACGTTAACGATAACAATGAAGTCACCCGTATCAACGTGTGGGGTGTACGTAGGCTTATGCTTGCCACGCAGGCGACGTGCGACTTCGCTGGCAACGCGGCCCAGGACTTTGTCCGTAGCGTCTACGACGAACCAGTCGCGCTGGACTTCATGCGGCTTGGCGGAAAAGGTTTTCATCATTGCACTTCCGTGGCGCCAAAGGTGGCGCGGAATTTTGGAAAACGAAGATTCTAGCAACACTTTAGAATTTGCGTCAACCCCTTCACAACTTTGCCTGGTAAAGCCCCGGGCATCGAGGCGGGCAAATGCGCGGTGGCATCAGCATTCTGAAAGAACCTACGTCCAGATTACTGTAAAAAAAACGCGGAACCACACGAGCGGCTCCGCGTAAATCCACACCAAAGGAGGAGGGTGGAGGAGACAATCTGATAGAAGCGCAACGCGCATCTATGCAACATGTTCAATATAGCCCCAAGCCTTTCAAATTGCAAGGGACTTATTGCGGCGCAAAATTATTCAACTTGTCGCAATAGGACGTGAAATATATTCACACCAAAGCACAAAAACAACGCAAATAGTTGATATATAACCATAATAAAGAAGCAGCGTTTACGCTAACGGATATCAGAAAAATCTATTTGTCATAAACAAACCCTATTTTATTGCATCGCACAAGTCATGTTTGCTCCTCATTTGCGTCGGAAAGATGCATGGGTCTGGCTTCCCCATTACAATCCACCCCACCCTCGCCTTTAGAACTATTCGGAGCTCTTGAACCATGGAATGCCACGTTAGCTGGACCGATCACATGACCTTTGTTGCCGAAACAGGCAGCGGCCACAAGATCACGATGGATGGCCCACCCGATCTGGGCGGGCGTAACCTGGGTCCACGCCCAATGGAAATGATGCTAGCCGGCGCTGGTGGCTGTAGCGCATTTGATGTCGTGCTGATTCTTCAGCGCGGCCGCCACCCGGTGACTGGTTGCGAAGTGGTTCTGAAGGCCGAACGTGCCGAAACAGACCCGAAGGTGTTTACCAAGCTGCACTTGCACTACATCGTAACCGGCAACGCCCTGAAGCAAGAAGCCGTTGAGCGTGCCGTAACGCTGTCAAAAGACAAGTACTGCTCGGCAACCGCCATGTTGGGCGCTACGGCTGAAATCAGCTGGGATCTGGAATTGCGACAGAACGAATCAACACCTACGGCTTAATTCAGGTTGGCGTTGTTTCAAACCCGGTAGGACAACGCCGTCATCACCTTTGAGGTTTGTTGCATCATCTTTTTAGCCAGAGGCGGGAACTGTGCCGCCCCTAAGGCCTCGGCTGTGTGCGCATGCGATGTCTCATCAATAGCCATCTGCGCAATAATGGCCGCACTTTTTGCATCAGCCGCGGGCAGCCGCTCCAAATGACTTTCCAGATGCGCTGTGACCTGTTTTTCTGTTTCAGCTAAAAATCCCAGGTTCCAACGATCGCCGAGCTTACCGGCAAGCACACCCATAGTAAGCGACCCGGCATACCAGAGCGGGTTCAACCAGCTGGTATGACTACCCAACTCCCGTAGCCGCTGCTCGGTCCAGGCCAGATGCTCGATTTCTTCATGCGCCGCTTCGCGCAATGCGTCTCGCACAGCCGGATCACGCGATGTAAGCGCCTGCCCCTGGTAGAGCGCTTGCGCACAGACCTCACCACTATGATTCACCCGCATGAGCCCCGCCACATGTTTGCGCTCGGCTTCAGACAGATCGGCCTCGGCCAAATCTTTGTCCGGATGCGGGCGCACACTCGTTTGCGATGCAAAAAGCGTACGTAACACTTTATCTGCTTCAATGATGAACGTATCGATACTCATAGCATTACCTTGCTGACGTTGTCGCTGGCCCAGTTTTCAAGCGCTCCACAGCCACTTCGGCGCTCGGCGGCGGTTCCATATCTAAACAGAAATACTCATAAGCCAGCACAGCCGGATAGGCATTCACCATTTTGTGCTGCTGCTTCTGCATCAGAATCCAGGATGAGCCCTTGCTTTCGATCCAGCTCCCGTCTGGCTGACCAAAAGCATACAGACGACGTTCACGCGTTTTACAGCGCAAACCTTCGTAGTTAATCGTGCGTGCGCCACCCGATGATTCAATCACCACGGTAAATCGAACCACACCGTCTTTACCCACTGAAACGCTCGCCGGATCCACCAAAAAACGATTCGCGTTGGCAACGCTCACTTCAAACGGAATGAGCTTATCCATATCCGGGGCGGCTGGCGGCGTTACTTTCTCTTCTTGCCAGACTTTTTTTTCGTCTTCGGATTCTTCGTACTCGTAACACTCGTAGTACTTACGCGTGTTGCACTCAGCCGCTGCCATGGCATTTCCCACCGCAAAAACAGTGGTCAAGGCAACGGCCCATCGCTTCCAGTTAGCCATTGTGTATGCCCTCGTCTTGTGTCGCAGGCTGTAGCGGCGCTTTATTTTGACCCGCATTAGGCAACCGACGCCCGTGCCGTCCCAACGCCGGGTGACGCAAACGATCCGCATTCAAGAAAGGCTCTAGCTCTCCC
>JBDLTI010000043.1:0-13946 GCA_039805865.1 Pseudomonadota bacterium
CGGGCGTTGCTGAGGCGGCAACGGTGCTTAAAGGCTGGCTCGGCTTATGCGAAAATTCAGCCAATGACGTAGGAGAAGATGCACCGCCTACGGAATCTCAAGTGGAAGAAAAAGATGCCATCTAATTCAGCATTCCCTTTGGTGCGCCCGCGTCGTGTAAGGGCGGACGAAGCAACGCGCCGTCTCGTGCGTGAACACCATCTAACGGTCGACGACCTGATATATCCGGTCTTTGTCCGGGAGGGCTCCGGCCTCGTGGAGGCAGTAGGTTCGATGCCTGGGGTGAATCGCTATTCACCGGATACGCTGCTGGCGCATCTGGAAGAGGTGGTGGCTTTGGGCATCCCGGCGATTGCACTGTTTCCTGTGATTGATGTCGCGCTCAAAACCTTGGATGGTGCTGAAGCAGCTAACCCGGACGGTCTTGTGCCACGTGTGGTCAAGGCCATAAAACAGAAATTCCCTGAGCTGCTGGTGATTGCTGACGTGGCGCTGGATCCTTATACCTCGCATGGGCAGGACGGCATTATTGATGGTGACGGATATGTGCTGAACGATGTCACGCTTGATATGCTGGTTAAGCAAGCCGTTATGCAGGCAAGCGCAGGTGTCGACATGGTGGCGCCTTCCGACATGATGGACGGGCGTATCGGTCGTATTCGTGTTGCGCTGGAAGCAGCGGGTCATGTGAATACCCGCATCATGGCCTATAGCGCCAAATACGCCTCCGCGTTTTACGGCCCTTTCCGTGATGCAGTAGGTTCTGCGGGGCAGCTCGGTAAGAGCAATAAGATGACGTATCAGATGGATCCGGCAAATTCCAACGAGGCGCTGCATGAGGTTGCGCTGGACCTGGCCGAAGGCGCGGATATTGTGATGATCAAACCGGGTATGCCGTACCTGGATATCGTTCGTCGGATCAAGGATGAATTTGCCCGTCCGACGGCGGTGTATCAGGTTAGCGGTGAGTATGCGATGCTTAAAGCCGCAGCTCAGAATGGCTGGCTGGATGAGCAGAAAGTTGTCATGGAAAGCATGCTCGGTTTTAAGCGTGCCGGTGCCGATATGATTCTGACCTACTTTGCACCACAAGTTGCGCGCTGGCTCCAACCAACCAAATGACCCAAGTCGGTGATGCTGCGCAGCTTATGGTCTACCCACGGACTGTTGCGCAGTGATCGCGTTATCCAGAGTGTGTGCATGCCAAGCCGTTTAGCCATCACCAGATTGGGCAGGCTATCCTCAATCATGATAGCCTGATTCGGCTGCATCCGCTCTTTGCGTAGCAACTTCAGGAAGCCGCTGCGTAGGGGTTTGGGTTGAAAGTCGAAGGACTCAACGGTATACACGGCATCGAATAATGGCAAAAGCCCGGTGAGTGCCAGTACCTCATGCGTATAAGTACGCGGTGCATTGGAGAAAATAATGCGCCGGCCAGGCAACTGCTTTAAGGTATGGGCCAGTGCCGGCGCTGTAATAATCAGCGAACTCAGATTCTCGAAATGATGTGTTTCGGCCAGAAAGTGATTCGGGTCGATGCCATGGTGCCGAATCAATCCGAGTAAGGTTGCACCGTAACGTTGCCAATAATGCTGGCGCAGCGCTGTCGCCTCAGCGTAATCGAGCGACAGATGCCGCTCGATGTACGCAGTCATTGCCCGATTGATGTGCGGGAAAATGTGCGGTGTGGCGTGGTGAATTGTGTCATCAAGATCGAACACCCACACCGGGGCTTTGGCCATAGTCTGCTCAGGCAGATTTGATCATGGTGCCTACGCCGTGCTGGGTAAGAATCTCCAGCAGCAGCGCATGAGGAACGCGCCCATCAATAATGTGCACACCCTTTACACCATTGCGTGCGGCATCCAGGGCCGATGAGATTTTTGGCAACATGCCACCGGACAATGTGCCATCAGCCACCATGTCGTCGATATCACGAGGTGTTAGCCCGGTCAGCAAGTTGCCGTCTTTATCGAGCACGCCCGGTGTATTAGTCAGCAACACCAGTTTCTCGGCGCCCAGTACTTCAGCCATTTTGCCGGCAACGACATCGGCGTTGATGTTATAGGTTTCACCATCGGGGCCATAGCCAATCGGCGCAATCACGGGAATGAAAGCACCTGACACCAGGTGATGAACAATCGATGGATCAATTTGCTGGATATCCCCAACCAGACCGATATCTAGTAGTTCAGTCGGGTTGCCATGTTTAGGCAGCATCAGCTTTTTAGCGCGAATCAATCCCGCGTCTTTGCCGGTTAAACCAACGGCTTTGCCACCGTTCTGGTTAATCAGACCCACGATGTCCTTGTTGACCTCACCACCCAGCACCATTTCTACAATGCGCATGGTTTCCCCGTCGGTAACGCGCATGCCCTGGATGAATTCGCCTTTTTTACCCACCTGGGTGAGCATTTGCTCGATCTGTGGACCACCGCCATGAACCACGACCGGGTTCAGACCAACCAACTTAAGCAGTACGACATCGTTGGCAAAAGATTGTTTGAGGCGCTCTTCTGTCATGGCATTGCCGCCATATTTCACAACAATGGTTTTGCCATGAAAACGCTTTAGATAAGGTAATGCCTCGGCCAGTACCTTGGCTTCGAGTGCGATGTTTTCGTGCGGTTGAGCGAGGGTCATATCGATTCCGTCGGTCAGAAATAATTAGGGGATGGCGGCGATTGTAGCGAGACAGAGAGTGATCGCAAAGCCATATCAGGAAGATTTATGGAGTATTGCAAGAATGGCATCACGATTGCTTGCTGAAAAGCAGGCGTCGGCCGCTTCCTGTGCAGGCACCCAGCGCCATGCGCTGTGCTCTGTCGGGGAGAGTGTGATGTCGCAGGTGTTGGGTAGGCAAAGAGAAAATACCCGTTCGCGATTATGGGTCACATCGGGTGCGTAGCGGTGCCGCCATTCAGGCATGATTTCGTACACATTCTCACCAGGCCAGATCTGAAGCGCTGACGAATCGATTTGCAATCCTGTTTCCTCGGCGACTTCACGGCAGGCGGTTTCGACAAATGACTCTGCCGCTTCGCGGCTCCCGGTAACCGATTGCCAATAGCCGGGGTGTTTCGCGCGTTCTAACAACAGCACCTGTAAATCAGCAGTGTAAATCACCACCAGCACAGATTCGGGTCGTTTAAAAACGGTGGGCACTCGGGTCAGCCAATCATCGGCAGCAGGGCTATGCCATCGCCGCGTAGCCCAATAAAAGCCCAGAATGGTACTTCCTGGGCTTGCCAGTGGTGGTTGGCAGCCTGAAACGATTCCAGCAGCTTTTGTATACCGGTAGGTTCTGAAGCGATCAGATTGTCGGCATCTTCGACGAGCACGACATAGCCGTTAGCGGGAAGCCAGGAAAAGTCACTGAGCATTTCTGCCAGGTCATCGAGGTGAGCCCCTTCGTGAGCTGGGCACTGAGTGGCTTTAGTGAGTGTCGCCAGCGCCTCAGCCATTTTGGGTGTTTCTTTGAGCGGCACGCGTATCAGTTGCAGATCCGCTTGAGCACAAGCGTCTGGGAGGGCATCCATGCCGCCGGGCGTTAGATGGTAAACGCCCGCCCGCTCGAAATCTACGAGTAGGCGGGCGAATGCTGCCGGGTTCACGTGAGCAGATGCAGCGGTGTTAGCGCTTAGGCTGGCGTTTTGCTGTCGGCAGGTGCTGGCTGGGCAACTGGCTGGCGCAGACGGATATGCAACTCACGCAGTTGCTTCTCATCGACTGGCGATGGCGCATCGGTCAGTAGACACTGGGCTCGCTGTGTTTTCGGGAAGGCAATCACATCGCGGATCGACTCGGCACCCGTCATCATCGTGACGATACGATCCAGACCGAAGGCCAGACCACCATGAGGTGGTGCGCCGTATTTCAGTGCGTCGAGCAGGAAGCCGAATTTAAGTTTCTGTTCTTCTTCACCGATACCCAGGGCACTGAATACCTTTTCCTGAATGTCGGCACGGTGGATACGTACCGAGCCGCCACCGATTTCCCAGCCATTCAGGGCGATATCATAAGCCTTGGCCAGACAGTTGCCTGGATCGTTGCTCAGCAGATCGATATGGGCATCTTTCGGACTGGTGAACGGGTGGTGGCAGGCGTTCCAGCGTTTGTCATCTTCGTCGTATTCGAACATCGGGAAGTCAACAATCCAGATGGGCGCCCAGACAGTACCATTCATGAAGTTCTTTTCATGACCGATTTTTACACGCAGTGCGCCAAGTGCATCGTTAACGACCTTGGTTTTATCGGCACCAAAGAAAATCAGGTCGCCGCTCTGGGCACCGGTGCGTTCCAGAATGGTTTTGAGAGCGGTCTCGTGCAGATTCTTGACGATCGGCGATTGCAAGCCGGTTTCGTTGGGTTGCGAGGCATCGTTGACCTTGATGTAGGCCAGGCCCTTGGCACCATAGATGCCGACAAATTTCGTGTACTCGTCGATCTCGCCACGCGAGAGCGAAGCGCCACCCGGAATGCGCATGGCGGCTACACGACCACCCGTGGTTGCCGGGCCGCTGAATACCTTGAAGGCGACATCGGCAACCGCATCGGTAACATCGGTCAGCTCCAGGGTCACACGCATATCGGGCTTGTCTGAGCCAAAGCGTGCCATGGCCTCTGCGTAGGCCATGCGTGGGAATGGGTTGGGCAGATCAACATCCAGCGCGTCCTTGAAGACATAACGGATGAGGCCTTCAGTCAGGCCCATGATCTCTTCTTCGCTCAGGAACGATGTTTCGATATCGACCTGGGTGAATTCTGGTTGGCGATCGGCGCGCAGATCTTCGTCGCGGAAACATTTGACGATCTGATAGTAGCGATCGAAGCCGGCGACCATCAGCAGTTGTTTGAACAACTGCGGTGATTGAGGCAGGGCAAAAAACTGGCCGTCATGAACGCGTGATGGCACCAGATAGTCGCGGGCACCTTCCGGGGTCGACTTGGTGAGCATCGGCGTTTCAATGTCAATGAAACCATTGTCGTCCAGGTAACGACGGAATGCGCGGGCAACGCGATAGCGCAGTTGCAGGTTCTTTTGCATGGCCGGGCGGCGCAGATCCATCACACGATGGGTCAGGCGTACAGTTTCCGACAGGTGTTCATCATCAACCTGGAACGGTGGCGTAACGGAAGGATTCAGCACTTCAATTTCATGGCACAGGACTTCGATCGCACCAGAGGCGAGCGTTGTATTTTCTGTGCCGGCAGGACGTGGGCGTACCTTACCGGTGATTTTCAGGCAGAACTCGCCACGAACCGATTCGGCGATATTGAACATTTCAGCACGGTCCGGATCGCAGACCACCTGCGCCAGGCCAGAGCGATCACGTAGATCGATAAAAATCACGCCACCATGGTCACGGCGACGGTGTGCCCAGCCACACAGGGTGACGATCTGTTCGTTCAGCGAAGGGTTGAGGTCGCTACAGTAGTGAGTACGCATGAGGTGTCTTGCTTTTCTTCAGGGTGGAAATCAATCGCCAACGTAAGTGGCGGCATCGGGTTGTTTGAGGTGATTGGCTGGTTGCGGTGCAGTCGGTGTAACGACGCCCATAGAGATCAGATATTTCAGGGCATCTTCAACCGACATGTCGAGTTCGAGCACATCGGATTTAGGCACCATGAGAAAGAAGCCTGATGTCGGATTTGGGGTCGTGGGAACATAAAGGCTCACCATGTTGTCGCCGAGGCGCTCGGCGATCTCACCGCCCGGGGTGCCGGTCAGAAAGCCGATCGTCCAGCTGCCTTTGCGTGGATATTGGACGAGTACCGCCTGGCGAAATGCCTGACCTGAAGGGGAGAAGACGGTGTCTGAAATCTGTTTGACGCTCTGATAGATAGAGCGCACGACAGGAATGCGCTGCAGCAGGGCTTCCCACCAGCGAACCAGACGCTGGCCGATAAAGTTAGCGGTGAGGAGGCCTGTGATGAAAACGACGAGTAACGTCATTAAGGCGCCAACACCGGGAATGTTGAAGCCGACGAGCGCGCGCGGCTGCCATGCGTTCGGCAACAGCATGATCGATTGATCCATCATGCCGAGGATGAACGAGAGCACCCATAAGGTGATGCCCAGAGGCGCCCAGATCAGCAGGCCGGTAATGAAGTAGCGTTTCATCAGTTCGCCGCTAAGCGGCAGAGTGGTTCCAAACCCTTGATTATAGCGGACTGAGGGCGATTTCTGTAGGCGGCATCAAAGCACATTGCCTAGCTGGAAGATCGGTAGATACATAGCGATGACCATCCCGCCGATAACGAGCCCTAGAACTACCATCATCAGGGGTTCCAACAGGCTGCTGAGCATGCTCACAAGGTCGTTGACTTCGCGTTCATAGATGTCAGCCACTTTTCTGAGCATATCGTCCAGCGCACCAGATTCTTCGCCGATCGCAACCATCTGTATGGGTAAGGCGCTAAAAATGGCCTGCTGCCGCATGGCCGCAGACAGGCTGGCCCCCTGTTGTAGCTGAAGACGGATCTTCCGGGATGCACTGATAAAGCACCGGTTACCTGCCGTATCACCTGCGGGTTCTAAAGCGTCCAGCAGCGGAATGCCTGCGCTAATCAGGCTGGCGAGCGTCTGGCTCCAGCGGGCAAGTGCCGCTTTCTGAAATAGGCCGCCCAGTATGGGTAACCCCAGTAACCAGGCATCTGTTTGGGTTTGCCAGCCTGGATTGGTTTGCCATCGCCGATAAAGCGAAAATCCGGCAACGCTAACTAACCCTAAAAGCAATAGCCCGTACTCGCGTAGTGTGTTTGATCCGTCGATCATGAGTTGCGTGGGCCACGGTAGTGCCGCACCAAAACTCGAGAAGCTTTGCTCAAAAGCGGGTACAACGAGCCAGAGCAACAACAGGCTTACGGTAAACGCAATGCCCAGAATAGCAATCGGATAAGCCAATGCGCTGCGGATCTTGCCTTTGATCGCTTGCATCTTCTCGTGATAGTTGGCGATGCGCTCAAGCATGACATCCAGAAGCCCGGATTGTTCGCCCGCAGCGACGAGGGTGCAGGTCAGCGTATCAAATGCTTCGGGGTGTTGTTGCATCGCCTGAGCAAGTGAGGAACCCATCTGCAGATCCGTGCGTATTTGCAGCAATATCTGGCTGGCTGCGGTATGGTCTTGGCTTTTTGCAAGCAGTGCCATGGCGTTAAGCAGGGGTACGCCTGCGTGAATCAGTGTAGCCAGTTGGCGCAGTATCAGGCCGATCGTTTTGCGGGATAAGCGGGGCGGTCGGCGCCATGGCCTGGCCAGTTTGATGGGGGTAATGCCACGTTGGCGCAGTGCCACTCTGGCACGCATATCGTTGGTGGCTCGGATTTCTCCTTTGAGCATCGCACCGTTCTGGGCGATACCTGTCCAGTCAAAGCGCTTCAATCCATCCGACACTGTCTTAGTCACCACGATCTTCGCCGCGCTCGGTTTCTGCCAGCACTTCGGACAATGAAGTCATGCCGGCAATAGCCTTCTCAAGGCCTGCACGGCGCAGGCTGGACACCCCGTCGCGCTGGGCCTGAAGAGCGATATCCCTTGCGCTTGCGTTGTTGAGCATCAGTTGCTGCAGAGCAGGCGATACTGGAAGCACTTCAAAAACACCGACCCGGCCTTTGTAGCCGGTTTGGTGGCATTTTGCGCAGCCAGTCGCTTTGTAGAGCGTCCAGACACCGCGTGCCCGTTCATTGAGTTCATCCGCAGTAAACCCTGCATCTTGTAGCAACGCTGAATCAGTTTCATCCGCTGTACAACAGTTGCAAAGGCGACGCACTAGACGCTGCGCCACGATGAGCAAAACGCTACCGGCAATGCCATAGTTAGGCAGCCCCAGTTGTAAGAGGCGTTCAAGCGTAGCAGGCGCTGATCGGGTGTGCAGGGTAGACAGCACCAAGTGCCCGGTTTGCGCCGCTTTTAGGGCAGTTTCCGCAGTTTCGGCATCGCGGATTTCACCCACCATCAGAATGTCTGGATCTTGCCGCATAAAGGCACGGAGCGCGACAGCGAAACTGAGCCCCGTGCGCTCATCAATGTTGACTTGATTGATACCCACGACTGGAATTTCTACCGGGTCTTCAACCGTGGCAATGTTAACGCCGGGTTGATTCAATGCGTTGAGACAAGCGTAAAGCGTCACGGTTTTGCCGGAACCGGTAGGGCCTGTTACGAGAACCATCCCGCTGGGTTGGTGAATGGCTTCTTTCAACTGATGGTATTGCGTAGGCGATAGACCAATTTCATTAAGTCCTAGGCGCGCATCCTGGCGATCCAGAATACGAAGCACAATTTTTTCACCATATAAGGTGGGCATGGTGCTGATTCGCAGGTCGACTTGAGTGCCATCATCCGTTTGCACCTGTAATTGACCATCCTGGGGCAAACGTTTTTCTGCAATATCAAGACGGGAAAGCACTTTTAAGCGAGAGGCGAGCCGGTCACGAAAATCGTCGGGGGGCGCCTCTTGGGTTTGTAATCGGCCATCAATCCGGTAGCGTATGCGGTACGTGTTTTCGTAAGGCTCAAAGTGGATATCCGAGGCGCCGCGCTCTATGGCAATGCTGAGGGTCTTTTGCAAAAAACGGACAACGGGCGCTTCATCAACAGCTAGGTCTGTGGCAGCTCGTGTTTGTGCGGTGTGCGATTCAGCTGATCTGCTTTTAGCAGTGGCGGCACATTCGGCCAATTGCGACACATCAACGACACAAGCTTCAATTTCCAGACCCGTCTGGAACCTTAGGGCATTAATCAGCCTGTCATCAGTGGGGTCTGCCATGCCCAGTTGCAAGCGTTGGCCGGATAAATGAATTGATTGGTAGCGGGGATTCGGGGCCAAACCCACATCTGGATAGGCCTCATAAGGCGGTGTTATTTCGATGCGGGCAAAGCCGAAGTCTGATTCGATAAACCGCGCTATCGTTGCTGCATCGAGGATCGTGTCGGCAACCAGCTCTGCAGGCAGACTGGTTTGTCGTTGTTGTGCGCGAATCAAGCAGCGTTCAATGGCTGCTTCCGGGGCTAGCCCGCTTTGCACTAGTGCGCGGGCCAGGGTGCTCATGCAGACCGGTTAAGAATGATTTCCAGCACGAAACGGCTGCCCACATAGGCAAGCAATAGCATCACAAAGCCGGCAATGGTCCATGCCGTTGCCTTTCTTCCCCGCCAGCCACGTAGCTTGCGACCGAGCAGCAGTGCACCAAAAATCAACCAGGAAAGACAGGCAAAAACCGTCTTGTGATCAGCACGAATCCAGGTGCCATTCAACTTTTCAGAGACCAACAAGCCGCTGGCAAGAGAAGCGGTGAGCAATAGAAAAGCAATGCTGAGCATGCGGAATAGTAGGTTTTCCATGCGGAGCAGCGGTGGAAAACGGCGTGCTTCACTCAGGCGAGCCGGATCGTGTAATTCCCGTTCGGCAATCCAGAGCAGGCACGCTTGCAACGTGGCCAGGAGGAAAACGCCATAAGCCAGCATCGCAAGAATGAAATGCAAGCGAAAGAGCCAGGAATCAATATGTATGAGCGGGTGTTCGACAGGAAAAATCAGCGGTAATAGCACGCCGGCGCAGGCGGTTGGCAGAATCAGTGCCAGTAAGCCACGCTGCTGGTAGGCAAGGCTTTCGAAGCCATGAAGCACGACGGCCAGCCACAGAATGACAGAAACGGTGAGCGCAAAGGAGAATCGCACCGTGCCGCCACCAAACATGTCCAGATACAGTGCGGCTGCGTGGACAGCAATGGCAAAACCGAGCAGTGCGGGCGTAACACCGGCCGAAGGCTGAGTTCTGTGCTGTTTATTAAGGCTTTGGGCGAGCTTGGAGCGTGATTGGTGTGCTACTTGGCGAATGACCTGCCAGCTGAGTAAACCATAGGTCAGGGCAGCGATGATCGTAAGTAACGTCGCGAGCGGGAAGGGAAGCGATACAATTGTCGGCATAGGCGCATTTATATCATGTGCCCCGTACAAATGTCCGAGACTGATCAATGCTGGAAAACCTGACCCAACGGCTTGGCCGTGTCATGAAAACCATGCGAGGCGAAGCCCGCATGACCGAAGCCAATATTGGCGATGCCTTGCGCGAAGTGCGTATGGCGCTGCTGGAAGCGGATGTCTCCCTTCCGGTGGTTAAGGATTTTGTTGCCCAGGTTAAGGAAAAAGCGCTGGGTGAGGGCGTTGTGGGTTCGCTGACACCGGGTCAGGCCTTTGTCGGAGTTGTTCATGAGCAGTTGAAACAGCTCATGGGTGAGGCACAGGTGCCTCTGGCGCTGAATCAGCAGCCACCGGCCATTATTCTCATGGCAGGTTTGCAGGGTGCGGGTAAAACCACCACAGTCGGTAAACTAGCCCGCTGGCTTAAACAACACCAGAAGAAAAAAGTCATGGTGGTGTCCTGTGACGTGTACCGTCCCGCCGCTATTGATCAGCTTAAGCATGTAGCCGGGCAGGTTGGTGCCAGCTTTTTTCCGTCGTCACCCGATCAGAAGCCTGCCGACATTGCTGCCGCAGCGGTGGATTGGGCACGCAAGCATCATGAAGAAGTGCTTATCGTCGATACGGCAGGTCGTTTGGCCATCGATGAAGCCATGATGGCCGAGATCAAGGCGCTGCACGCCCAGTTAGACCCGATCGAAACGCTTTTTGTCGTTGATGCCATGCTGGGTCAGGATGCCGTTAATACGGCCAAGGCGTTTAATGAAGCGCTGCCGCTCACTGGCGTGGTGCTGACCAAGCTGGATGGGGATGCCCGAGGCGGTGCGGCACTTTCTGTGCGCGCGGTCACTGGCAAGCCGATCAAATTTATTGGCGTGGCCGAAAAACTCGATGGTCTGGAACCGTTTTATCCGGATCGTATGGCTTCCCGCATTCTGGGCATGGGCGATATTCTGTCGCTGGTCGAAGCGGCCTCGCAACAGGTCGATATGGATCAGGCGCAAGCCATGGCCCAGAAGATCAAGTCGGGCAAAGGCTTCGATCTCAATGATTTCCGTGCGCAGGTGGCGCAGATGCGCCAGATGGGCGGCATGACCGCGCTGATGGATAAGCTACCGGCCAAGTTTGCTGAAGCTGCAGCCAATATGCCGGCCGGCAGTGATGAGAAAATGTCTAAACGGATTCAGGGCATTATCGATAGCATGACCCCCGATGAGCGTACCAAGCCGGAACTGATCAAAGCTAGCCGTAAGCGGCGGATTGCTGCCGGTGCCGGCGTTCAGGTGCAGGAAGTGAATCGACTCCTGAATCAGTTCGAACAGACGCAGAAAATGATGAAGCAGTTCGGCAGCATGTTCAAAGGCAAGGGGGGCATGATGAAGATGATGAGAGGCGCAAAATCCATGTTTGGCGGCAAATTACCCTTCTAAACCGACTGCGCCGATCCAAGGCGTTGTTGCGCGGTGCTATCTCGCTTCGCCTATCTACCCGATATGTCTCGCTCGATGCGCTCCGGGCGCCTAGCCTCGGAGCGGCTCGTTACGGTTTAGGCAAGGTTAGTTATGCGAGTGCCTTGCGCAGGTAATCAACGACACCCGCCCGATCAATCATCGTCGCTTCTGCATCGCGGCGACCCTTTGCCTCGATCTGGCCAGCGGCCAGACCTTTCTCACCGATCACCAGACGTTGCGGAATGCCGATCAGTTCCATATCGGCAAACATCACGCCCGGACGTTCGTTACGGTCATCGAGCAGCACGTCAAAGCCGGCGGCAATCAGTTCTTCGTAGAGTTCGCTAGCAGCCTGCTGAATTGCCGGTGACTTGTGATAACCCATCGGTACGATGGCCACGGTAAACGGGGCAATCGCAGTCGGGAAGGCAATGCCTTTGTCGTCGTGATTCTGTTCGATGGCCGAGCCAACGATGCGGGTCACGCCAATGCCGTAGCAGCCCATTTCCATCACTTCGTTTTTGCCTTGCTCATTGAGGAAGGTGCAGCCCAATGCTTCGGCATATTTGGTGCGTAGCTGGAAAATGTGGCCAACTTCAATACCACGGACAACATCCAGAACGCCTTTGCCGTCTGGCGATGGGTCGCCTGCCACCACGTTACGGATGTCAGCCACTTCCGGTTCGGGCAGATCGCGGCCAAAGTTGGCGCCGGTTAGGTGTTTGTCATACTCGTTGGCGCCGCAGGCAAAATCTGCCATCACAGCAACCGAACGATCCGCGATCACGCGGATGCCGGCCTTGATGCCAACTGGGCCGATAAAGCCGGGAATGCAGCCGAGCGCCTCTTTGACTTCATCTTCGCGGGCGAAACGGAATGCGCCAATGCCTTCGAGTTTACCGGCTTTAATTTCGTTCAACTCGTGGTCGCCACGCAGAAGCAGAAGCACGAGCCCACCATGGCCGCCTTCTGGTAGCTCTGGCACGATGGCTAGAGTCTTGACTAGGCCGGACAGCGGCATATCGAGTGCAAGAGCAACATCTTCGCAGCGCGATTTCTTGGGGGTTGCCACATGCACCAGCGGCGCGTTGGCCGCAGGGCGTGGTGTTGTCGGGGCCAGTGCTTCGGCGAGTTCCACGTTGGCGGCAAAATCCGAATCCGGACAGAAAGCGATATCGTCTTCACCCGAGTCGGCTAGCACATGGAATTCGTGTGAGCCCGTACCACCAATTGAACCGGTATCGGCGGCCACAGCGCGGAAACGTAGGCCCAGGCGCGAAAAGATGCGGTGATAGGTGTCAAACATCACACAGTATTCGCGTTGTAGATCTTCAAAGCTGGTGTGGAAAGAATAGCCGTCCTTCATCAGAAATTCACGGCCACGCATCACGCCAAAACGCGGGCGGATTTCATCACGGAACTTGGTTTGAATCTGGTACAGGTGAATCGGTAGCTGTCGATAGCTCTTGATCTCTTTGCGGACAAAATCGGTCACCACTTCTTCGTGAGTCGGGCCGATCACGAAATCGCGTTGGTGACGATCTTTGAAACGCAGCAGCTCCGGGCCGTACTGATCGCCACGACCAGATTCTTGCCATAATTCAAAGGGTTGTACGGCCGGCATCAGCATTTCTAGGGCGCCAGCACGATTCATCTCGTCACGCACAATCGCTTCTACCTTGCGCAGGGTGCGCAGCCCCATCGGGGTCCAGGTATAAACGCCGGAGGCTAGGCGGCGGATCAGGCCGGCGCGCAGCATCAGCTTATGGCTGATGACTTCGGCGTCAGATGGTGCTTCTTTGAGAGTAGTGATCAGAAACTGGGAAGAGCGCATAAATAACCCTGAAAAGGCAAAACCCGGGCAGGCGTGTGACGCCGGGCAATAAATAAAGCGGAAAATCGGCATTCTAACGGATGCTGGCTTTCGTCTGATTGCCGGATGTGCCAGAATCAGGGCAATTTCAAATTAACGCAGGTGATTTATGCTAGATCGTGAAGGCTATCGCCCCAACGTCGGCATCATCCTCTGCAATGCACGTAATGAGGTCTTCTGGGGTAAGCGCGTCAGGGAACATGCCTGGCAGTTCCCGCAGGGTGGTATCAAGCGCGGGGAATCCCCCGAAGAAGCCATGTACCGTGAATTGCAAGAGGAAGTGGGTCTTGAGGCGCAGCACGTCAAGATTCTCGGCCGAACCCGTGACTGGTTGCGCTATGAAGTGCCTGAGCAGTGGATTCGCCGGGAGTGGCGGGGCAACTACAAAGGACAGAAGCAGATCTGGTATTTGTTACGCCTGACGGGCGGGGATCATCACGTCCAATTAAGGGCGAGTTCGCATCCGGAATTCGATGCCTGGCGCTGGAGCCAATACTGGGTGCCGCTGGAGTCTGTTGTGGAGTTCAAGCGCAATGTTTACCAGTTGGCGTTGGGAGAGCTAGAGCCTTTTTTGAATGCGGATCGTTTGCGTCACCCGGCGTTGGGACGGCACGGGCGTCGGTTGCCTAATGCGGGTCAAAATAAAGCGCCGCTACAGCCTGCGACACAAGACGAGGGCATACACAATGGCTAACTG
>JBDLTI010000044.1:0-13940 GCA_039805865.1 Pseudomonadota bacterium
CGATGTGTTGGATAAGGCTAAGGCTGATCTGCAGATGCTGCTTGATCGTAGCCGGGAGCAGGAGCTTAAGGCGCTGGCGAATTCTGAGGCTGCTTTGGCGCGTATGAACCGCGCACAAAATGCTTTCATAGCAATCGATAAGAGCGGATCGGATCCGGTAAAAGTGGCGCAGGCCCGATCAGTGCTTGATGTGGCACAGGCGGAAGAGGCGGCAGCACGTAGTGAAGTAGACCGTTTGCGCAGGATGATAGAGATCGGTGGATACGGCTTGCAGATCTGGGATGCGCGGGCGACTATTTACGCTAACCCGCGACCCGATGCCGCCACGCTGGAAGAGATTAGTCAGCGCGTTAAAACTGGTCTCGTACGTGTACGTCAGGCAAGGGACTTGCTGCAGCAGGCTTTAACGAATAAAGAACAGCAGGCGTTTGATCTGCGTGAGTTACTTTTGACTTCTAAGTCAGAGCTGGATCGCCAGAGTTTTGCTGCCCGTTTGAAGGCGGCAACCATTGAAATGGACAATACTCGGCTGGTTATGTCGGCGATTGATCGGTTCGAGCAATACCTGCTGGTGCTGCAATCAGAATTAGGTCTAAAAGATAAAGACAGGACACTGGCCGAGCATGGCATTGCTTATTGGCAACGTGTGACAGCTTTCGCTAAAACGGTGTGGCACTACGAGTTGTTTACAGTGGATGACGTGGTGGTTGCCGATGGTAAGGAAATCAAAACAATCCGTAGTGTTACCGTGGGCAAGAGCGTTGGTGCCATTGGCATTTTGGTGCTCGGTTTCTTCCTGGTTTCTGTGGCGATTCGCGCATCAGTTGGCTTGGCAGAGCGTCGCCTCGGTTTGAAGTCGTCTGCGGCGACGGTTATTCGGCGCTGGTTAACGGTGATTGCCACCGGCACGCTGATTATTCTGAGTTTTAATCTGGTGCAAATCCCCCTGAGTGTGTTTGCTTTCCTGGGGGGTGCCTTGGCGATTGGTGTAGGCTTTGGCACCCAGAACTTGCTGAAGAACCTGATCAGTGGGGTCATGCTGCTGGTGGAGCGACCGATCCGTATTGGCGATCTGGTAGAGATTGATAACGTGCGTGGGCGCGTTACCTCGATCGGTATACGGTTTTCGACAATCCATAATTCGGATGGCATTGATACGTTGATTCCGAATAGTGAATTGGTTGAACGTAAGCTGACCAACTGGACCTTCAGCAACCCGGATGTGCGCCGGGAAATACGGGTTGGCGTGGCTTACGGTGCCGATCCGGTACAGGTAAAGAATCTCATGCAATGCGCTGCGAAAGAGCATCCTGATGTCATGTCGACGCCGGAACCTATGGTCGTGCTGGATGATCTGGGAGATAACGCTATGATCTTTACACTGCGTTACTGGATTCGGATTGAAAATGGCACAGATGGGCGTCGGGTGGATAGCGATTTGCGCTGTGAGATGCTCGAAAAACTCAATGGCGCTGGTATTGCCGTACCCTTTCCGCAGCGGGATATACGGTTAAGCGCAACAGAACCCTTGCCGGTATCAGTGGTGGGTCCTCGAGGACAGAGCTGAACGCTTGGAATGGTGTGGTTTTTTTACAACGCCACGTAATTTCTTACGGAATGATTAAACCTGTAAGGGGAATGTAAGCGTGGGTTCGTACCCTTGCTCCACGCGCTAAATGTGTAATCCGTTAGCGCATCCATAAAAAGGAGGAGTAATCCATGCTAGACCCAACGACAGCCAAGTTATTGGCAGATCCGAAGTATCAGGAGCTGGTCTCGGTCCGCAACAGCTACAGCTGGATCTGTACCGTGCTGATGCTGATTGTGTACTTTGGCTTCATTCTGACCCTGGCTTTTGACAAGGCCATCTTTGCCCAGAAAATCGGTGACGGCGTTATGTCACTTGGTGTTCCGGTGGGTCTGGGTGTGATTCTGTTCACCATCGCCATCACGGGCATCTATGTTCGTAAGGCCAACACGGACTTCGACGCAATGAAGGACGCACTGGTTAAGGACATCCAAAAATGACCAAAATGAATAAGACTCTGATTGCGCTGGGCGCACTCCTCGCGAGTGGTGCGGCTCTGGCTGCTGGTGCGGATCTGGGCAACACCGCCAAGCAAGCTACGAACTGGACCGCTATTGTCATGTTCGGCATCTTCGTTCTGTTTACGCTCTACATTACCAAGTGGGCTGCAGGCAAAACAAAGACGGCTGCTGACTTCTACACGGCTGGTGGCGGTATCACTGGCTTCCAGAACGGCCTGGCGATTGCTGGCGACTACATGTCGGCTGCTTCGTTCCTGGGTATTTCCGGTCTGGTGTTCGCTAACGGCTTCGACGGCCTGATCTTCTCGATCGGCTGGCTGGTCGGTTGGCCAATCATCACCTTCCTGCTGGCAGAGCGTCTGCGTAACCTCGGCAAATTTACCTTTGCTGACGTGGCCTCGTACCGCTTCTCGCAAACCCCAGTGCGTATTTTCGCTGCGACGGGTTCGCTGGTTGTGGTTGCCTTCTACATGATTGCCCAGATGGTGGGTGCTGGTCAGCTGATCAAGGTACTCTTTGGTCTGGACTACACCATTGCCGTTATTCTGGTTGGCATTCTGATGATGATGTACGTGCTGTTCGGCGGTATGACGGCGACCACCTGGGTTCAGGTGATCAAGGCTGTGATGCTGCTGTCGGGCGCAACCTTCATGGCTGGTGCTGTACTGTTTGCTTTCGGCTTCAGCCCAGAAGCACTGTTTGCCAAGGCTGTTGAAATCCATCCGAAGCACGATGCCATCATGGCACCAGGTGGCCTGATCAAAGATCCGATCTCGGCAATCTCGGTGGGTATGGCGCTGATGTTCGGTACGGCTGGTCTGCCACATATCCTGATGCGCTTCTTCACGGTACCTAACGCCAAAGAAGCACGTAAGTCGGTGGGTTGGGCAACCGTTTGGATCGGTTACTTCTACATCCTGACCTTCATCATCGGTTTCGGCGCGATTGTGTTCCTGATGCAGGATCCAGCTGCGTACTACGTTGATGGTGATCTGGCCAAGGGTCTGAAGGGCGGCGGCAACATGGCTGCTATCCATCTGTCGAACGCTGTCGGTGGTGACCTGTTCCTGGGCTTCATCTCGGCTGTGGCTTTTGCAACCATTCTGGCTGTGGTAGCCGGTCTGACACTGGCTGGTGCTTCGGCTGTGTCGCATGACCTGTACGCTACAGTTATCAAGAAGGGTCAGGCTGAGCAGGCTGCTGAAATGCGTGTATCGAAAATCACAACCATTGCTCTGGCAGTTCTGGCAATTTTCCTGGGCATCGCCTTCGAAAAGCAGAACGTTGCCTACATGGTGATGTTGGCCTTCGCTATCGCTTGTTCTGCTAACTTCCCAGTGCTGTTCATGTCGCTGATGTGGAAAGACTGTACGACTAAGGGTGCTGTAACTGGTGGCTTTGTTGGCCTGATCGCTTCGGCTGGTCTGACCATCCTGTCGCCAACCGTTTGGGAAGCTGTTATGGGCAACCCGAAGGGTAGCGCACCGTTCCCTTACGGTTCGCCAGCTCTGTTCTCGATGACGGCTGCTTTCGCAACCATCTGGATCGTGTCGCTGCTCGATAAGAGTGCCCGCGCCCAGGTCGACCGCGAAGGCTACCCAGCACAGCAAGTTCGTTGCGAAACGGGCATTGGTGCTTCGGGTGCATCGGGTCACTAAGTGGCTTTAGCGTAACTTCGCGTTATGCTGAAAAGACCCGGGCTTCGGCCCGGGTCTTTTTTTGTGCATTAAATTTATGGCATTTGTTGCGCAATCCCTTAATGGGCGGGGCGATCAGCTTGTGCCGGATGTTATACTCACCGCCGTTCTTGCAGGAATTTCCCGGGTACTATGCCGCTTCACCTTATCGGACTCAATCACCATACTGCCCCCCTGGCGATTCGGGAGCGGGTAGCGATTGCCGCTGATTCTGTAGGGGGTGCGCTCGGCACTTTGCGCCAAATGGGCGCAGCTGAAGAGGCGGCAATTTTGTCCACCTGTAATCGTACCGAGCTCTATGTCTCGGCAAATACGGTTGATGTGGTACTAGAGTGGTGGATGCAGCACGCGGGTATGTCGCTCGAGGAAGCGCGCCCTTATATTTACCACCATTCAGATCAGGATGCTGTGCGTCAAGCCTTGCGTGTCGCCGCCGGGTTGGATTCTATGGTGTTGGGTGAACCTCAAATACTGGGGCAGATGAAAGATGCCGTTCGCACCGCGGAACAGGTTGGGGCGCTAGGCAGCAATCTGCATCGATTGTTTCAGCATGCGTTTGCTGTCGCGAAAGAAATTCGCAGTACCACCGGCATTGGTGAAAGTGTTGTCTCGATGGCTGCGGCCTCTGTGCGTTTGGCGGAGCGTATTTTCGGTGATCTGTCTGAACAGTCTGTGCTGTTTGTCGGCGCCGGCGAGATGGTTGAGCTCTGTGCGACACACTTCGCAGCCAGCAAACCTAAACGGATGGTTGTAGCTAACCGCACCATAGAACGCGCGAGCGAATTAGCCCAACAGATTCACGGTGAACCAATGCGGTTGACTCAGGTTGCCGAGGCTTTGCCGCAGTTTGATATTGTTATTTCGTGTACGGCCAGTTCATTGCCCATTATCGGTTTAGGTATGGTGGAACGGGCGATCAAGGCAAGACGTCACCGACCGATGTTTATGGTGGATCTAGCGGTGCCACGAGACATTGAGTCTGAAGTGGCCGATCTTGATGACGTTTTTCTTTATACGGTGGATGACCTGGCCAGCGTGGTGCAGAGTGGTATGGCATCACGCCAGGCCGCGGTGGTTGAGGCGGAAAGCATTATTGCCGGGCGACTGGGGGATTTTCTGGATTGGCATGCGCGGCGAGCTCATGTGCCGGTCATCCAGGCTTTCCGTGATGGTGCAACCCAGTTGCGGGTGCAGGAACTCGAGTTGGCAAAGAAGCGTTTAGCCAAAGGTGAGTCTGCTGAGCAGGTGCTTGAGCAGATGGCAACACGGCTAACCAATAAATTTCTACATGGACCGCTTTCTGCCATGAACAAGGCAGAAGCTTCTGACCGAGAGGCACTTCAAGAGGCGATGCGTCGGTTTATGGCGGGTTGGGACGCATCCGAATGAGTTGGTGGTTACTGACCTACCTGCTTTTGGGGATGGGCTCTGGTTTTGTTGCTGGCCTATTTGGCGTAGGCGGTGGTTTGACGATTGTGCCTATTCTGCTGATGTTGTTCCAGGTGCAAGGGTTTCCAGAAGCCCAGCTGATGCATTTGGCGCTGGGAACGGCAATGGCAACCATTGTGGTGACCTCTCTATCTAGCATGCGGGCGCACCATCAGCATGGTGGGGTTCGGTGGGATATTTTTCGTTCTATGGCGCCCGGTTTGGTTGTGGGCACCTTTGTAGGCAGTTTGTTTGCGAGCCGTGTCCCGACAGATGCTATGGCAATCGTTTTCACCTGCATCGTGTATTGGGCATCGCTCCAGATGCTGCTCGACATCAAACCAAAGCCAACGCGTGAATTGCCCGGTGCCGCGGGATTGATTCGTGTTGGTGGCCTCATTGGTGGTGTTTCTAGCTTAGTTGCGGCGGGGGGCGGTTTTTTATCGGTGCCTTTTATGGTGCTGTGTAACGTTAATATTCGTCAGGCCGTCGGGACTTCATCGGCGTTAGGTTTTCCGATTGCGCTAGCAGGGGTTATTGGCTATATCCTGGGCGGCTGGTCAGTATCTGATTTGCCCGGCCCTAATCTCGGCTTTGTGTATCTGCCGGCCTTCGCGGGTGTGGTCGTTGCAACAGTTTTTATGGCACCGGTAGGGGCTAAGTTGGCGCACAGTTTGCCGGTCAAGCAGCTTAAACGGGCGTTTGGCGTGATGCTGGCCTTGCTGGCGACCAAGATGCTCTGGAATTTGTTAGGTTGATATCTGAGCCGAATTGCGGCTCGTGCAGGTACAATGACGCCCTGATGCGGGTGTGGTGAAATTGGTAAACACAGCAGACTTAAAATCTGCCGGCGAATAGCCTTGCCGGTTCAAGTCCGGCCATCCGCACCATTTTCTTTAAGCTCGCCATGAAACCCAGTCTCCTCGATAAACTCCGACAACTTGCAGATCGTTTGCAAGCACTGGATCTGCGGTTGAGTGAGCAGGGGGTTCATGACGATCTGGACGATTTTCGCCGCATATCCAAGGAGCGGGCTGAAATCGAGCCGGTGGTAGCGCTTTACGAAACCTACTGCCAGTGTTTGTCGGATCTCGCGGCAGCAGAAGCGATGCTGGCAGATCCGGACATGAAGAGTCTGGCTCAAGAGGAAATCGCCACCGTTAAGGCTGATTTGCCTGGCTTAGAGCAACAGTTGCAAACCCTGCTGTTGCCACGCGATCCCGCCGACGAAAAGAATGTCATCGTTGAAATTCGTGCCGGTACCGGCGGTGATGAATCGGCATTGTTTGCCGGTGACCTGTTCCGCATGTATAGCCGTTTTGCCGAGCGCCGTCGTTGGCAGGTTGAGTTGATTTCGGCCAGCGAATCGGATTTGGGCGGTTATAAGGAAATCATCTTCCGGGTGATCGGTCAGGGTGCCTATTCCGTACTCAAATTTGAATCGGGCGGCCATCGTGTTCAGCGCGTGCCTGAAACCGAAACCCAGGGCCGTATTCATACCTCGGCTTGTACAGTGGCGGTGATGCCGGAAGCCGATGCAATGGAAGCTATTACGATTAATCCGGCTGAACTGCGGATTGATACCTTCCGCGCTTCCGGCGCAGGTGGGCAGCACATTAATAAAACCGATTCAGCGGTGCGCATCACCCATTTGCCGACGGGTACGGTTGTCGAGTGCCAGGATGGTCGTTCGCAGCATCAGAACCGGGATCAGGCCATGCGGGTACTGGTGGCGCGTATTGAAGATCAACGCCGCCGCGCAGCCCATGCGGAAGAAGCGGCAACCCGTAAGAGCCTGATTGGTAGTGGCGATCGCTCCGAACGGATTCGTACTTATAACTTTCCGCAGGGTCGGATGACAGACCATCGGATTAATCTGACGCTGTACAAGTTGTCTTATCTGATGGATGGCGATATGGAAGAGCTGGCGCGTTCGCTGGCCGCCGAGCATCAGGCCGAGCAGCTGGCCGCATTGGCTGATCAGGACTAATTAAGGTGGGCACGGTCTCGCCATTGACGCGTGCCGGGGCAATACAGTGGGCGCGACAATCCATAGATCGGCTTGATGCCCGTTTGTTATTAGAGTTTGTATCAGGATGCACAGCTAATGCGCTGATTGTTGATCCGGGCGTGGTGCTGGATGCGCAGCAACAGCGTGGCTTTACCAGCCTGGTAGAGCGACGTGCGGCGGGTGAACCTTTGGCTTATTTAGTCGGTCAGGCCGGGTTTTATGGCGATCTGCTTGAGGTTACGCCAGAGGTGCTGGTGCCGCGCCCGGAGACGGAAGATCTGGTGGACTGGGCGCTCGAGGTGTTGCGGGCTTGTCCTGCCCCCCAAATTGCCGATCTGGGTACCGGTAGCGGGGCGATTGCGCTAGCGTTGGCTGGCGCGCGACCGGATGCCTGTGTAGTGGCGATCGATGTCTCTCAGGCTGCGCTGGCTATTGCCGCAAAAAATCAGCAGCGGCTTGGGCGTAGCAATGTCGAGTTCATTTCTGCCAGTTGGTATGCTGGCTGGCAGCGCAGCAATCAGCTGGATCTGATTGTGAGTAATCCACCCTATATTCCGGCGGATGACCCGCATCTGGCTGGAGATGGTGTGCGCTTTGAGCCGCGTCTTGCGCTCACCGACGAGTCGGATGGACTGGATGCCTATCGCGCGATTGCTGCTGGGGCCTTTGCTCGGTTGAAACCCGGCGGGTGGTTGCTGGTGGAGCATGGGCATGACCAAGCGGCTGCCGTGGCGTTACTTTGGCGACAGGCCGGTTTGGTTAATGTGAGCGGTCGACAAGACCTGAGTGGCAACCCCCGTATGACGGGTGGGCAGAGACCACTAGAGGCATCATTGTGAAAGAGATGTCTGAACTCTGGCGGCGCTGTCCGAAATCATTACGATGGGCGCTATCTATTTCAGTGGCGATTCATCTCTTTGTTATTTTCCCCCTGGCGTTTGACCTATACACCCCGATTGCTATGCCACAGGCGCCCTTGAGCGCTGTGCTGCGTGGGGCTGGTGATACGGCACACATGTCCAAGACTGATGCGAAGCAAATAACGCCGCTGTCGGCGGGCGAGACAAAAAAGTCAAAACCTGTGAAGCCAGTGCCGATTGTGAAAGCCAAACGCGGGGAAATGGCGCCGGAAACGGTTAAAGTGGTTAAACCGACACAGGTAGGGGTTGCTCAGGGTGATGCCGCAGCGGTGCCTAATACGGCTTCGAAGGCGGGGGCTTTGGGTGGGGCACCGGAGGTCGCCCGCGATGGGGTCGATGCCGATGCATTGCAGCGCTATCGTCTCGCATTGGGTGTTGAGGCAAGAAAAGCGCGGCGTTACCCAGAGGTTTCACGGGCGCGCGGCCATGAGGGCGTGTGTGAAGAGGTCGTTGTCTTGTCCAAGAACGGTGGCGCTCCCTTAGTCCTTCAGGGGCGCAGCAGCGGCTCGCAGACCCTGGATGAAGCCGCTTTTGCCATGGCAAAACTTGCGGCTGAGCGTACGCCGGTGCCGTCAGAACTCCAGGGGCGGAATTTGAAGATTCCTTTGCGAATCCGATTCACCTTGGATGATTTCTGATCGTCGTACTATTTTTGCGTCACATCAAAGTGCGTGGGGTTTAAACCCGAACTTATGGCCTAATGTAGGCTCAGAAAGTGTTATAATTCATTGATTTCATTCATTCGGCATCTTTTTGCCGGTGGATTGTGCTGTTGCAGCACAGGGGGCTCGGCATGAAGCCTGAGATCCTAAGTTTGGCCAATTAAGGAGCGTGCATACATGTTTAACGGACTCATTGATCTGCCCTGGTGGGGTTATATCGTGTACACACTGATCGTGACGCATATCACGATCGCTGGCGTTACGATTTACCTGCATCGCCATTCTGCGCACCGTGCGCTGGAATTGCATCCGGCCGTGGCGCATTTCTTCCGTTTCTGGCTGTGGATGACCACCGGTATGGTGACTAAACAGTGGACGGCCATCCACCGCAAACATCACGCCAAATGTGAAACACCGGATGATCCGCATAGTCCGCAAGTGCTGGGGCTGAAGAAAGTGCTTTGGGAAGGCGCCGAGCTGTATCGTGCCGAATCCAAGAACGACGAAACCATGAAGCGTTATGGCGCAGGCACACCGGACGACTGGATGGAGCACCATGTGTATTCGCATTCGGTGGTGGGTATTTCGATCTTGATGATCGTTAACCTGATCCTGTTCGGACCGATCGGCTTAACGATCTGGGCAGTGCAGATGGTTTGGATTCCGTTCTGGGCAGCAGGTATCGTGAATGGCGTTGGCCACTATTACGGCTATCGTAATTTCACCTGCCCGGATGCCTCAACCAATTTATTCCCCTGGGGCATTATCATTGGCGGCGAAGAGTTGCATAACAACCATCACGCCTTTGGTACTTCGGCCAAGCTGTCGAACAAGTGGTACGAGTTTGATATTGGCTGGTTGTACATCCGCACCATGGAGGTGCTGGGCCTGGCTAAGGTCAAGAAAGTGGCGCCGCGTCCGAAGCTTGGCAAGGAAGTGGCTGAGGTCAATGCCGAGACGCTGGATGCCGTGATTACGCATCGTTTTGATCTGATGACCCGTTATGGCAAAGCGATTCGCCACGAGTTTGCCCGCACGCTGGAACATCACAAGCGTGAGCATACGTTGGCCGATAAGAAGACCATGCGTCAGGCGTCGCGCTGGGTCGCCGGTGACCTGGATCAGATGCCAGCCGAGCTGCGCCAACCTGTCGATAGCGTACTGGCTGAAAGCCCTGCGCTAACCAAACTCTGCACGATGCGCACACAGCTTGTGGCTATCTGGGAAAAAACCACGGCCTCGCGAGAGCAACTGGTTCAGAGCCTGCAAGAGTGGTGCAAGCAAGCCGAAGCCTCTGGCGTGCATGCACTTGAGGAACTGTCGGTGCGCGTGCGTCGCTACGTGATTTAAGAAAGACCTGTTGTACCTGACAACCGGCTGCGGCCGGTTGTTTTATTTTAAGGCGCTAAGAGATGAATGACGTAGAAAGCCAGGAAACACTGGCGAGGGAAAGCCCCGTAGCGGATCAGCCAACTGGCGCTGCTCAACGGGGTAAAAGCATTTTGCCGGAGGTCGAGCGCCGCCGGACTTTCGCGATTATTTCGCACCCGGATGCGGGTAAAACGACGCTCACCGAAAAGCTGTTGCTATTCGCGGGTGCCATTCAGATCGCAGGTAGCGTCAAGGCCCGTAAAGCCAGTCGCCATGCGACCTCCGACTGGATGGAAATTGAAAAGCAGCGCGGTATTTCGGTGGCCAGTTCGGTCATGCAGATGGAGTACGGCGATTGCGTGATCAATCTACTTGATACACCGGGTCACCAGGATTTCTCTGAAGATACCTATCGTGTGCTCACCGCCGTGGATGCGGCGCTGATGGTGATTGATGCCGGTAATGGGGTTGAACCACAGACCTTGCGTCTACTCGAGGTGTGTCGCGCCCGTAATACGCCGATCATTACCTTTATCAACAAGCTCGATAGCGAGGTAAAAGACCCGCTCGATTTGGTGGATGAAATCGAAAAGGTGCTCAAGCTCACGGTTGTGCCGTTTACCTGGCCGGTGGGCATGGGTAAGCGTTTTGCGGGTGTGTATGACATTCGTAAAGACCAGATGCGCTTGTTCCGTTCGGGCAAAGATCGACTGGAGACTGAATCTGAAACCTTGCAGGGCTTTGAGCATCCGCAGCTAGCCGACCGCTTTGGTGCCGAGTTCGAACAGGCGCAGCAGGAAGTGGAGCTGATCAGTGGTGCGTCTGAAGAATTTGATAAAGACGCATTCCTGCGCGGCGAGCAAACCCCGTTATTTTTCGGTTCGGCCATTAACAACTTTGGCGTCAAGGAAGTGCTCGATGCACTCGCCGAGCTAGCGCCGCCGCCCAAACCGCGCGCAGCCATTCAACGGGTGGTTAAACCCGAGGAGCAGGCCTTTTCAGGTGTGGTGTTTAAAGTACAGGCCAATATGGACCCGGCACACCGGGACCGCATTGCTTTTGTGCGTATCTGTTCCGGTAAGTTCACGCGCGGCATGCAGCTCAAGGTTGGTCGTACCGGCAAGAGTATGCGAACAGCCAGTGCCATGTCTTTTCTGTCACAGCGTCGTGAGTTGCTGGAAGAGGCCTATGCGGGCGATATCATTGGCTTGCCCAACCATGGCCTGCTACAGCTCGGCGATACGCTGACCGAAGGCGAAAAGCTGCAGTACACCGGGCTCCCCTTCTTTGCGCCAGAAATTTTTCAGGCCGTCGAAGTGGCAGACCCGATGCGTGCCAAACAGCTACGCACGGGCCTTCAGCAGTTAGGGGAAGAGGGGGCGATTCAGGTGTTCCGCCCGCACGATGGTGGGGCGCTGCTGCTCGGTGCTGTGGGAACGCTGCAGTTTGAAGTGGTGGCCCATCGGCTCAAGCATGAGTACGGGGTTGAAGCCCGCTTAATGCCGACAAAGCATCGTTTGGCGCGTTGGGTTACTGCGGATGACCCTGCTGAACTCAAGCAGTTTATTGACTTCAATTCGTACCGTATCGCCTATGACGTGGTCGAAGCGCCAACGTTCCTGGCATCCTACCAAGGCGAGTTGGTGATCCCCGAGCGCTGGAAGACCATTAAATACCACGCGCTGCGCGAGCATGCGGGGTTGATGTTCCAGAGCAAGCTTGCCGGTTAGTTAAGAACGCGGGGGGCCGGGCAACGGGTAACGCCGAAGCCTGCCACCAAAGACAAAGCCCACCGCAAGGGTGGGCTTTGTTGCGTTTGGGACGCGAGTTTTCGCGAAACTCGGCTTACTTAAGCTTGGTTTCCTTGTACGCCACGTGCTTGCGAGCTTTCGGGTCGTATTTGGTGATTTCCAGCTTTTCAGGCGTGGTGCGCTTGTTTTTTGTAGTGGTGTAAAAGTGACCGGTACCAGCGCTCGATTCGAGCTTGATCTTTTCACGTCCGCCTTTGGCCATAGTATTCTCCTAGATTCGGGTGAGCGGCTTAAACTTCGCCGCGGGCGCGCAGGTCAGCGAGAACGGTCTCGATGCCCTTCTTGTCGATAAGGCGCAGACCGGCGTTCGATACGCGCAGGCGTACGAAGCGGTTTTCAGTTTCAACCCAGAAACGGCGGTACTGCAGATTCGGCAGGAAGCGACGCTTCGTTTTGTTATTGGCGTGAGAAACGTTGTTTCCCACCATCGGGCCCTTGCCCGTTACTTGGCAAACGCGTGCCATGATTGACTCCTGTTATCCCAAACGGAAAGCCGATCATTATAAGGCAAAAGCTGTAAAAAAGACAAGCAATACGTAGATTGACTGTTTTTAGGCGCTCTAGGACAGTTTGCCATGTTCGCTGAATGAGTAGGGCTCGGAAAGACCGGCAACGATAAAATGATCCAAAAGCCTAACGTCTATGAGGTTCAGCGCCTGTTGTAGGGCATCGGTCAGCTGCTCGTCGGCACCGGAGGGGTCGGCAATGCCGCTGGGATGGTTGTGGGCAAAGATGACAGCGGCTGCGTTGTGTTGCATGGCTCGACGCACTACTTCCCTTGGGTAGACGCTGGTTTGCGTCAGCGTGCCACGAAACAATTCTTCGCTGGCGATTAGGCGGTTGCGGGCATCCAGCCAGAGCGCGTGAAATACCTCGTATTCCCGATTGGCCAGACTGAGTTTCAGATAGCGGCGCACATTGTCGACAGAGGAGAGCGAAACCCCTTGTGCCATTTCTTCGCGTAGCGTGCGCCGAGCCAGTTCAAGTACGGCGATCAGCTGGGCTGTTTTCGCGGGGCCCAGCCCCAAAGTTTTGGTCAGTTCGGCCGACGGCGCTGACAACAGCCCGTATAAGCCGCCAAAACGTTCGATGAGCGCATGAGCCAGGGCAATAGCGTCCTGACCGGGAAGGCCCGTGCGCAAGAGGATGGCGACCAGCTCGCTATCCGAAAGAAATTCCGGACCACGCTGCAGTAGTTTCTCGCGTGGGCGTTCACTACTGGGTCTATCGTTTAAGCTCATACATGCCTTTGCCCGCTTGATAGCTAAATGTGGATAGAATAGCCCAAACCAAGAGCGCCTTAGGGCGATACTTAACAAAAAGGCTTTGGCTATGACGCTTTGCGTGGAATCTTATGACGAATTAGCGGGTAAAAAGATCCTGCTCGGTGTAACGGGTGGTATCGCAGCCTACAAGAGTGCAGAGTTGGTGCGTTTGCTAAAGAAAGCCGGCGCACAGGTGGTGGTGGTTATGACGGAAGCGGCAACGCGCTTCGTGACACCGCTCACGTTTCAGGCGCTATCGGGTAACCCGGTAGCCGTGGATGCCTGGGATCCTGAAAAGGGCGGTGGCATGACCCATATCGATCTGACCCGGTCCTCTGATCTGATGGTGATTGCACCGGCCTCGGCAGATTTTATGGCGAAAGTGGCTCAGGGGCGCGCTGATGACCTGTTGTCAGCACTTGTGTTGGCGCGTGATTGCCCTTTAGCCATTGCGCCAGCGATGAACCGTCAGATGTGGTCTAACCCGGCAACCCAGCGCAGTAAGCAACTGCTGGAAAGTGATGGCATTGCCATTTGGGGACCTGGTATCGGTGAGCAGGCTTGTGGCGAGACTGGCGAAGGCCGCATGCTGGAATCGTGTGAGTTAGCCGAGGCTGTCATTGATGCGTTGACGGTTAAGCAGCTGGCCGGAAAAAAGATTGTAATGACGGCAGGGCCTACCTTTGAACCGATTGATCCTGTGCGCGGCATTACGAATCAGTCATC
>JBDLTI010000045.1:0-13591 GCA_039805865.1 Pseudomonadota bacterium
ATTTAACAGACTTCGGTTTCACCGATGCATGGGGGCTATTTTTTGTGGCGGTCGATTTAATCGTCCATAGCGCATCAATGGTCACGGCATCGCCAAGCGTGCTGTCGATTTTTTGAACGTCGATCAATACCTGATAGTCAAACTGAGTAAAAGGACTCTGCGAATAACTCCAGGTATTGGGTGTGCTTAAGTCCCGAGATAAATCAGCAGCAATCACGCGTTCAATATCTGTTTTGAGGGAGCCGGCCCAACGTTGGTATTCGTACACAGTGACCTGGTTGTTCGAATTTTTCACAACCAGCTGTGGCGTATCTACCAGAGACGGCACGGTTACGGGCCCAACCATAATGCGTGTCTTGTGCGTCATCGGGGTCGTTGCTGTTACCGCAGGGGCGCTCAGTGTGTAGTAACTCGTTTTGGGCGAACTACAGGCAGTAACAACAGTGGCTGCGGCAAGCAGAATCAATAGGCGCTTCATTACTTGGACTCCTCTGACGGCTTCCCGAAAATAATCGATTGCGGTTGCTGATCAAGCGTGTCTGCCAGTTTCTTCAACGAGCTGGCAGCTTTGGTCAGCTCGCGCAGGGTGTCACGCAGATCCATTTGCAGTGGCGAATCGCTTGACAACAAGGCATCGGCACTCTTGAGGGTTTTATTCAGGTCGGGCAGGGTCTGGGTATCCAGCTTCTTAATGATACCTGCAACTGATTTCTCCATGTCATCGAAGCTGCCCGGAATCGAAGGTAGCTGCATCGGCTTTTCTTTAGGGTTAAGCGTAAATTTAGGCGTATCCGGGAAAAAATCTAGCGCAACATATTGCTGACCTGTTAGAAGATTGCCAGTGCGTAGCTGCGCACGCATGCCACGATCAACCATGCGCTGGTAACGCTGGAATCGCTCTTGATCATTTTTAGCCGCAGGATAGGGCTTTCCGTTGGCCATTGATTTAAGCCGTAGGCGATCCGGATAAAGGTTAATCACGACGGGCTGCACAATCGTAAAGTCTTTCGGGTCGACCAGAGCGCCAATACTCAACACCTCACCGATTGTCACGCCGCGGAAATCTACCGGGGCGCCGACAGTAAGACCTCTGACTGACTGCTTGAAATTAATCACGTAGCGCTCTACACGATCATCCGGCTCTTTCATGGCCAAATCTCGTGTCGCGAAAAGCGGAAATACAGCGTCAGATGCGGCTTCCTCGGTAACGGCAGTCTTATCGCTTTGATCAACGGCATTCTCATTGGCGTCAAAGTTGGCTGGCGGGCCTTCAAAAGCAATGCCGCCAGCCAATACCGAAATCAAAGACTCTGTTTGAACGTTAATACCTGCTGCGCCCACAGAAACGTCAATACCGCTGGCGTTCCAGAACCGGGTATTGCTTCTGACATATTTGTCGTAGGGTGCGTGAACAAAGACATCGATGGAGACGCCTTTGCCGTCTTTATCCAGATCATAGGCCACCACTTCGCCAACCATCAGCCGGCGGAAATACACCGGGGTGCCAATATCGTGAGAGCCTAAATTGGGTGCGTGCAGCTTGAATTTCCGGCCGGGCACGTCGCGGGTAAGAATGGGTGGCACCTCAAGCGCTACAAAATTGTCTTGAGTTTCTTTAGAAAGTCCCATGTCTGCAGCAATATAGGAGCCGCCAAACAGAGTGCCAAGCCCAGAAACGCCGCTGGCGGTAATGCGAGGTTTTACAATCCAGAAATGGGTGTCTTCTCTTAGGAAGTCTTCAGCCTTCCGATCCATCTGGATCGTTGCCACCACTTCTTTATGGTCTTCAGACAAATCCACCGTCTTTACGACGCCGATAATCACATCTTTGTATTTCACCTGCGTTTTGCCGGCCTCGAGCCCTTCACCGGATTTGAACGATATGGTAATTGTCGGGCCGCGTTCGAGAAATACCTTAACGCCTAAGCCAATGCCCACAACCAGCGCCAGGATCGGGATGATCCAGATAAACCGTGATGACCAATTGCGCGGTTGCTTAGAGATGGGTTGGGGCAGATTGGCGAAATCTTCTTCGTGATTGGCATCAGACGGCATGGTTTTCCTTGGGTAAATCTGTGGTTGCCTGTGTTTGGTCGGTTGCTTCCCAGATCAATCTAGGGTCAAAACATTCTGCGGCAATCATGGTGAGCACCACAACAGCGCCGAAAGCAATGGCACCCGCGCCAACGTTAATCGACATCAGATTCCCAAACTGTACAAGCGCCGTAAGCATGGATGCGACGTATACATCAATCATCGACCACCGACCCACTGCTTCGAGTATCCGGTAAATCTGGGTGCGTTTTTTTGGGTTCCAGGTAGAACGCCGCCGCACAGAAACAAGAAGATACGTTAACGCAAACAGTTTTGACAGGGGAATCACAATACTGGCAATAAATAAGATGGCGCCTAGAACTTCAGAGCCGGATTCCCATAAATAAATAACGCCGCCCATGATGCTGTCGTCTTCAGTACCGCTAAGCGAACTGGATTTCATCACAGGCAGGAGGTTCGCCGGAATAATCAATATGTACGAAGCGATGAGCAGCGCCCATGTGCGATTGAGGCTGTCTGGTTTGCGAAAGTGCAAGGGCAGGCCACACCGTCGGCAGCGCAGATCATGTTGCGTAGGAGAGGCACGATGAGCTAGTCCGCAGCCATCACAGCCCACAACATGGGCTGTCATTCCGGTCAATGCCTTGGCTGTCATTGCAGCTTCTCGATCTCATCCCAGAAAGTTCGGGGATCAAAGTTGGCAGCGGCTGCAGTGAGCGCGAACATCAGGCATACAAAAGACCACAGCGCAATTTCGGGTAGTACAGTGGCCAATGCATTCAGTTTGCTAATCGTAATAATTAACCCGAGCATAAACACTTCAACCATGGCTCAGGGTTTGGATAAGTGCATCATCCTGAAAACTGCAGGCATTTGGGGAAGTGCATAGCCCAACCTCAGAGGCAGCAGCAAATAGATCAAAGCACCAATCACCAATGCTGGCATCAGAAAAGTGGTGGTAAAGACAAGAATGGCTACCAGCGTCATATCGTCACGGAACAGGCTATCTACCATGCCTAGTAACGAGGTCGAACTCTCCAGCCCTTGTGAGGTTAGGCCAACAATCGGAAACGCGTTGGAAATCACAAAAAGAACGGCAGCAGTCAAGGCGAACACCAAGCTACGCTGCAGGCCTTCTGGTTGATAGCGATGTAATACATGGCCGCAACGTGGGCAAGTGGCCATGGCATTGGGAGAGATGGTCTGCTCTTCCAGGAGCAGATCGCATTCTTCGCAAACCAGTAAAGTTTCAGCGGCCACGAAACTATTTATTTAGAAAGCTGACGTCCAAGTGCGGCGCCGCTACCGCCGCCTACGCCTGCACCTATAACTGCGCCGGTAGAGCCACCCATTGAATTGCCAACAGCAGCGCCGGCGCCGCCACCTACGGCGCCGCCAACCACCGCGCCGGTTTTACCCTTACCCTTTTTCGTAGTGACTGCCGCACCCGTTGCGCCGCCGACTGCACCGCCAACAACAGCCCCCGTGCTGCCACCAATCGCATTGCCAAGCGCAGCCCCACCGGCGCCACCTAGGGCACCGCCAAGACCACTTTTTAGATTGCTATCGGCCATAGTGACGCCAGAAGCTAGCACTAATGCCGAGATCAATAGGGAAGTGCGTTTCATCCTGAATCTCCTTCGATTGTGTGGATAGGCTGTTTTTATCGTGTGCTGCATTTCTCGATAGTCGGTAGCCCGGCTTCCTTCCAGGCTTTAAAGCCACCTTCGATATGACAGATTGGTGTCAATCCCATGTCTTGAAGGGCAAGCGTGGCTAGGCTGGAGCGCCATGCAGACTGGCAGTATAGGACGAACTCTTTGCCGCTGCTGAAGATTTCTTTGTGATACGGGCTTTCTGGATCGACCCAAAATTCGAGCATGCCACGTGGCGCGTGGAAGGCGTTGGGAACCATACCTTCCCGTTCAAGTTCTCTCACGTCTCGAATGTCAATGAAGACCACGTTCGAATCCTCAAGCTTTGCTTTCGCCTCGTCGGTCGAGATAGTGCGGATCTTTTTGCTCGCTTCGGCGATAAGGTGCTTGTAGCCTTTGGTAATGGTCATCATGGTTCCTTTCGGTGTCGTCTGAAGCATTAGGTTTTGTAAGTCTGCAGGACACGGCTTGGAAAGTAAAACGCTGTAGCGGTAGGGCTAAGGTATTATTGGGGCACCTCAGAAAGTCGAGATCAACACCCACTGAATATGAACCAGCCATTCTATGGAATACGCCTCTATTTATAAAAGCCTAAAGCACGCTCATGTGAGCTTTGTTGTGCTGAGCTACCTGCTCTTTGTATTTCGTGGCTGGCTTGCTGTTAGCGGTACATATCGTCCAGGTAAGTTGATGAGTATGCTTGTTCATGGGGTAGATACGTTGCTACTCCTTCTTGGGGTGTCCCTAGCGGTAGTGCTTCAAATCAACCCTTTTGTCACACCCTGGCTTTCGGTAAAGCTCATTGCCTTGGTTGGATATATATTGATGGCAGCGATTTGGGTGCGTCGAGGTAAGACTAAGAAGGTGCGCCTTCTGGGATGGGTTGTTGCACAGGTTGTTTTCTTATACATCGTTTTAGTAGCCATCACCAAAAATCCGCTGCTCATCTAAGCAACACGGATTGAGTGAATACCTAGGAATGGGTATTTCAAATAGAGATAAGCCTCCTCATAATATTCCTACTTGTTTAGTAGGATTTTGTGAGGAGAAATGCGATGTCAGGTTGTGCTACGAATCACGTCAATATGGAAGGTATCTATCAGTTCGATGCACGTGGCGTTTCCAAGCGGTTCCGGCACGCGGCCATTTTCGGAGCGATCAGTGCCTTGACGCCCGGGGAATCCATGCGTTTTGTCAATGATCACAATCCGTTACCGTTGATTGAGCAACTTCTGGTTCGCTACGGGGATCGTATTGAAGTGAACTATGTCAATAAAGATCCGGGCGCCATTGTCATTGATTTTAAAATCATCCAATAACCCACTTGCTTGGAGTGTCTATTATGGTCAAAAATCTGGGAAAAATTTCACTGGCACTATGGTTAGTGACGGTGCTCATCATCGGTGCATACGTGATTCGGGGCGGCGCAGCACATGAGGTTTCTGGCACTCGTAACGCGATCGCTCTGTCACAAGGTGATCGTGAATTGGTGCTTGAGGAAATGAGAGCGATGCTAGTGGCCACACAGCAGATTGTCGATGGTGTGGCTCGTGACGATCGTCAGCAGATTATTAAAGCGGCCAAAGCAGGTGGAATGGGGTCGGCCATTGATCTGGATCCAAACTTCCTTTCTAAACTGCCGCTTGAATTTAAAACTCTGGGTTTCAGCATGCATAGTGATATGGATGCTATCTCCAAGGCTGCAGAAAAGCAGGTGCCACTGCCAGAGATCTCAGGCATGCTGGCCGCGACCTTGACTAAATGCGTGGCTTGCCATGGTGCATGGGAGCTCAAGATCAAAGAATAATGGCGGATCAATGTATGCTTATTAAACCAACGACATCCCTGCAACATTTTGATGCTGAGGTTATCAGCCAGCGATTCCGGGATACGGCCATGTTTGAGGCTCTGAATGCGTTAAATCCAGGTGATGTTCTGAGGTATCAAGATGTGGAAGCACCATTTTCTCTGATACGAAAGCTGGTCATTACGTTTGGAGCCAAAATCGAAATGTCGTATATCAAACGGAGTGTTGGTTCCGTTGTAATTGATTTTATGCGGCGCTGAAGCGCTAGCTGCAATTTGGCAGCTAGGCTGATGCACGCCGATCGATATCGATTTCGAGGGTGACGCTTAGCATGTCACCTTGTTGGAAAGTAAAAATTTCTTTGACGCCATTTTTGGCGTGCTCCGGCTTGAGAAGCATATCAATCGCGGCGCGATAAACCGTCAGATTCCAGATCATGCCGCCGGAGCCACTCCTCGATTCAAAGCCTAATGTCGTGCCATCAGGGCTAGCGATTCGTGCATCCGGTTTGATCGTGTACTGCAAAAGGCAAGCGGGTGGCAGGCTGAGTTCTGCCGTAATCACCTGCGATTTCGTCAACGCATCAAATTCAGAACCTGAAATTCGAAAACGGATGTGCTCTGTAGCCAGGCGTAATTTCATGAATGACAGACTCCAATTGCTCAGGGGTATTTACGTTGGTCAGATCTTTGAGGCTTATTTCATCTATGGAGATGATATTCATACAAAGTGGCTTAACAAAACGCTTGATGGACCATGCTTGCGCTAGAGCCAGAGCAGGTGCGGCGCGTCTCGCCTGGTCGCAGGTAGCCTGGGTCAGATTGATCACAAGTGGTAGCGGAGATCCGCTGACGTAACAGCCATCAAAACCTCTCGATTGATTGATCAGATGCTGGAGTATCTCTTCCGACAGCAAGGGCGTATCGACCGGGATAAAAATCAGGGTTGCAGAGTCTGCACTCTGCATGCTGGCCCAGTTAATGGCGCTGACCAACCCGGAGACAGGGCCCAGCCCCGGGGTGTTGTCATGGACGACGCTCTGAGGTCCTTCTGGCCAATCCGGACGGTTCGTGCCACTCATGAGAACTCGATCACAACCGATTGTATGGAGTAGCAGGCGTGAACGTTCAAGGAGCGTTAACCCGTTAATGCGTAGCGCGGCTTTGTCTCGTCCCATTCGGACGGATCGACCACCAGCAAGAACGATACCGATCTGCTTAATGGCCGGCATGATCTTTGGTGCAGCCTTCATAAGTAACAGGGCCGTGAGAGCAGAGGGCATGGCCTTGTACCCACTCGCTATCACCATCGGTGTAATGCTCTTGTTTCCAGATGGGGGCTCGGTGTTTGATTTCTTCGATGATGAAGCGGCAGGCTTTGAATGATTCATCGCGATGTGGTGAGCTGACGGCGATAAGAATGCTAATGCCGCCGATATCCAGTCGTCCTTGAAAATGCTCGATAAAGATATTGAGCTCTTTGCCCCAGTTCGCCCGGGCTTCGTCACATAGTTCTCTGAAAGTTTGGAGCGTTAATTCTTCATAGACGTCATAAGAAACACCTTTGACCGACTTGCCAAGGTTGTGGTTGCGTACGGTTCCAATAAACAAGTCAGCAGCGCCATGCTCTGGGTCTGCAATAAATTCGATAGCGGCTTCCGTTGATAGCGGTGCCATCGAGACACCCAGATGATTGAGTCCTTCCATTTTAGCCTCCACAAACCGGCGGCAAAATGGCCAGATCCATTGATTCATTGACGCAATCGCTATTTGTTAACACACGACGATTGGTTGCTAGTGCTGATTTCTCAATCAATTCGTCATCACGAAAACCAGGAACAAGCTCTCGAAGCGTTTGCCCTATCTGATCCTTAACCTGCGTGATGCTGGCACCATCAGCCACTGAGAGACTAAGGCTTCCCGTATGGTATTTCCGAAAGGCGCCAAACAACTTAATTCTCAAATCCAATGTCTTTTCCATGTATTTTCTTTCTGAAGTCTAAAAAGCTAGAGGGAATAGATCCATTGGCGCAATGCAGACGGAGTCATTCACAGCGAGATCATTTTGGCTTTCGCCTAAGATGGCCCAGCAGTTCATGTCGAGTAGCGGAGATATTTTGAAAGACTGTTGACCATCAAGAATAGTGAGATGTGTCTGACCATGGGCATCGCTGTCCAGTCTGGCCTTGAGGAAATTTCGTAGGTCACCTTTTTTCATAAAGGAGTGCCGTAGCTCTGCATAATGAAATGACTCTGTCGACATGCCGAGTAGTTGTCTGATTAAAGGTTGAACAAAGAATCGTAACCCTACAGCGGTCGAGATTGGGTTGCCCGGTAGACCAAAGTAGTAGCGGCCATCAGGCAGTACGGCAAATAGCACGGGCTTTCCGGGTTTGATGCCGACGCCATGAAAAATAATTCTGGCACCATTGCGCTGAAGCAACTCTGGGATGAAGTCCCATTTCCCCATGGAAACGGCACCGGAGCTGATAATGATTCGGGCGCGCTTTCCTACATTCAAGGTATCAACGAACGTTTTGACATTATCACCCATGCTGCCTGCATACCAGGTAGGTATGCCGGCAGATCTGAGCAGACTCAATAGATAGGGTGCATTCGAGTTATAGATTTCACCCTCTCTGAGCGGTAAATGATAGGCATCGCTCACTTCTTTTCCAGTAGTGAATATTTCGACTTCTGGCATGTGAAACACGCTGACTTCATGAATCCCCGTTGCAGCCATGGCAGCGATATGACCTGCATGGATCCGGGTGCCCTTGGTGAGAAGTACCTGGCCTGACTTGAGGTCTTCTCCTGCGTAGCGGATATTGTCGCCTTTCTGCAGGGGTGAAGTCATTTCCACTTCAATGGTTTCACCGTTCGCGTTCTTGATGGCGGTGGTGCGTTCGACGGGCACTACGGCATCAAACCCGTTGGGAATTTTGGCGCCTGTCATGATTTCTACCGCTAGGCTTTGGTCTGCAGTATCAAGAACATCGCCTGCGGCCAAGCAGTGTCTTACGCTAAAGCGTCGAGGCTTGTCTGCGCTTATCCCTGCAGTTTTGCTGGCATGTAGTGCAAATCCATCCATTGCCGAATTATTAAACGATGGCACATCAATCGTGCTGTGTATATCGTTCGCAACGATCAGACCCAGCGACTCGTTTCTGTCGACAAGCCGATCCGGTTGGGGTTTCGCTTCGGCAGCGATTAGTGCCAAGGCTTCTTTGTAACTAATCATCGTGCTTATCCACCCATAGCAGCGAGATGTGGTGTTGCGCCAGTCTGGTGAAAGTGCAACAGATGGGTCGGTGCTTTTTGAATCAGTAGATCGGCGATAGTCTGTTGCAGTTCTTCGCATTGGGTGCGATGTTGTAACAGGTGGCGCAAGTCATGACCCCCGTTGCCAAACAGGCAGAGCCGCAGGTTGCCAGTTGCAGTGACTCGAAGTCGATTACAGGTGTTACAGAAATCTTTACTGTAGGGAGCGATAATGCCAATACGTCCACGGTAGTCAGGGTGTTCGAATTCCTGTGCCGGGCCGGCGCCTTCTTCACGGGGAAGGTTTGACCAGCCCAGTGCCAGCAATCGATTCCGGATTTCATCCCCGCTAATATGATGCCGTTCAAAATATGCTTGGTTGGTGCCGGTTTCCATGAGTTCGATAAACCGGATGCTCAGATCTTCAGTCCGAATCCATTCCAGAAAAGCGGGCAGCTCGTGGTCGTTGATGTCACGTAACAGCACCGTATTGACTTTGATACGTTCAAACCCGGCCTGTTGTGCTGCCCGAATACCCCCAAGAACCTGAGAGAGGTGATCCTGCCCAGTGATTTTTGCAAAGCGCTCCTGGTTCAGGCTGTCGACGCTGACATTAATGGCAGAGATGCCTGCTTTGCGCCAGAGGTCAGCATTTTCTGCGAGGCGATATCCATTGGTTGTGGTCGCAATACGCCGGATGCCGGGAATGGCCGAGATGCGAGCTGCGATTTCGGCAAAGTCTTTGCGGATGGTAGGCTCACCGCCGGTCAGACGTACTTTCCATAGTCCAAGCCCGGCAAGGCCGGTAACGAGATTTTCAATCTCATCAGCAGATAAAAACTGTGTATGACCAGTTTTCTTGTAGCCCTCAGGCAGGCAATATTGGCAGCGGTAGTTACAAACGTCAGTGATGGAAAGGCGCAAATAGCTGAAACGCCGGCCGTGCGGGTCAATGAGCGTATTCATCCTATCCTCGGTTTCTTCCAAGCGTTGCCTCAAATACCAGCGGTTCCGTGCATGTGAACTACATGGAGCACTGTGGTGATAACGTTTGAATTATGGGATGAAAGCACCAGACGTATTCGGCTTATCTGGGGTAGAAACGCTACACCTTTGGTGGTAGCTTCGACACGGTAATCAGCCGGGGCGGCCATCAATTCGAGGTCGCCAAAGCCAGGGCGCATATCGAATGGCGTACATTAAAAACCCAAGCGCCCAGGTTGTACCTGCTGTGATCAGCAGGGGATTGGTCCAATTATCGGCTTGTATCGAGGGTAAACTGGCCAGAACGCGTGTAATAGCGCTGGTACCGATGAGTAAAAAGAACGTTGTTTCGATGCGACTAGCAATGATGGGGCGGCCCGTGTGGCCCATGGCTGTTCGAGTGATCATGCCAGCAATGATGAGGCCCATTGCCCCAGTTGCCAGAGCATGCACCGGCAATGAGCGAGGAGCCAGACCGAATGATTCCAAGCCCATACAGATCAGCGTGATTGGAATCCAGGCGTAACCCAGTTGCAATACACAGAGCATGGGGTGCCTGAAAGTTTTCCAGGGTTTCCAGCCAACCCATCGGGCTGTATTGATAGCGGCGGCAATAAGACACAGAACAAATGCGATGCGTGGAGGAGCCGTCACCCACCCGATGATACCTAATAGGGTAGCTATGGGCGTAGCACCATTGAAGAAAGATGGTTTCCAGAGAGAGATCCCGCGGATGGCATTCTGGGTGAAATTGGGGATGACCCGACCTCCCATGATGACGAGCAGCATTATGATTGCCAGAAGCGCCATTTCGATGGGGTAGAGCGGGTTACTGGGTGTATCAGAAAGGAGAGTGATGTAGAACCAGGCATTCAGTGCGCCAAGTAGTGTGACGATACCGAGCAGGCTGAAGTTCTTCCAGAGCTTGGCCAGCCAGAGCACCCGGAAAAGCAGGGTGGCCAGTAATGCGTTAAAGGTGATATCCAGCATGGCGGCCAGAACGATTTGATCGTGAAGCAATGACAGTGCCATCGCCATACGGGCTAAAACCCAAATCAAACAAAGCGTTGCTAGGGGCAGTCCAGCGGCTGGCAGTATGCCAGACCAGTTGTTGCTGGCCGTCAGCAGAAACCCGGCAATCACGGCTAGGGCAAATCCGAAGACCATCTCATGCGCATGCCACACGACGGGAGATAGGTGGTTGCTCGGCAGTGTGACGGCGCCGAGAAGCAGTGCCAGCCAGAGGAGTATGGCCGTACTGGCTAGTAGAGTCGCACCTAAGTAAAAAGGTCTGAAGCCTAAACGCCAAAGACCGAAACCGGTCATCGGCCGCTCTCGTCTGGCCTGGCTTTCCTTAATGGTCAGCAAATTGCTAGGGCGGGTCGATTTCTTGGGGGGATGCATGCGTGTCTGCCGTTCGGGGAGCCAGACACAGATTTTCGTCAGGAAGTGCTCAGTTTGACCATACCCATTCGGGTGTAGTCGGCCTCGTTCAACTGAGGTTGTTGGAAACAGCCCATACTGCGGCTTCTACACGGGAACGGAACTTCAGCTTCTTAAGAAGGTTGCGGATATGCACCTTCACAGTACTATCCATAATGTCCAGTTCGCGGGCGATGAGTTTGTTCGACATACCATGTGCCAGACATTTCAGAATGCTTAGCTCTCGCTCTGTTAAACCAGCTTGGGAGCGGTTAGTAACCACAGCCTCCTGCCGTAAAGCGCTGGCCAGAAGGCCACTTAATTCCGCACTGATAGCGTTTCGCCCCAGCATCGACTCCTTGATGAGACGAATCATTTCTTCAGGGTCTGTGTCTTTCAGAATATAGCCATCAGAGCCTGCCCGAATAGCGCCAACGAGGTCCTCTGAACTGTTAGAGACCGTGATCATGATGATGCGGGCATCTACGTCCTTATCCCGCATCTGCTGAAGGGTTTCGATCCCATTCAATCCTTTCATGTTCAGATCCAGCAATATCAGATCCGGTTTATGTTCAAGGGCTAGGGCTACGCCTTCTGCTCCCGAAGCCGCTTCTGCAATGATGTCGAATTCCGGTTCCATGCCGAGCAGCTGGATGACGCCTTTCCGGAAGAGCGGATGATCGTCAATGATCAGTGTCTTGATGGTGTTGTTCATGATCTGGCCTTTATGAGTCGACATTTGATTTTTCGGGTACAAAGGTCAGCAGAACTTCTGTGCCGCCTTGGTCACGGTTCCTGATGGTGATAACGCCATCAAGAGATTGGGCTCTGTCTTCCATGATGATCAACCCGTAATGATTTTCCGGTGATTTGGCGTCGCCGATACCGACACCGTTGTCCGTAATATGGACGGCAATCACGCCATGCTCCGTGACAGTGGCATTAATCGTGACCTTGCTCGCACCAGCATGCTTCTCGATGTTGGCGAGCGCTTCACGGATAATGCGCAATACATGAATTTCTTCGTTTGCAGATAGGAGTGTGGGCGATAACTGATTGCTGCAATCAATCTGAAGATTACAGCGGCGCCCGAACTCTTCGGCAGTTTCAATCAGCGCTGTCTGAAAACCCCGTTCATCGATCTTCAGCCGGAATGCGCTGATCAGCTCTCTCAGTTCCTTGTAAGCTGTGGCCAGCCCCGTTTTAAGTTCCGCAACAATCTCGTGCTGATGCTCGGGTGACAGATGGTTTTTTTCGAGTCGCGCCACTTGGATGCGCAGGTAACTCAGAGATTGAGCGATGGAATCATGGAGCTCTCTGGCAATCGTAGATCGTTCTTCCAGAACGGCAATCCGATGTAGCTCTTCCTGATGCTGTAATTTGGAGAGCGCCATGGATAGATTGCTGCCAATAGCTTCCAGGACGCGGTACTTCCAGTCGGGCAGTTCGATATCCGGATTTAGTCGGAACGGCATGACACCATTGATCGAACCCATATGTTTCATTGGTACAAAAATCATATTTTTTGTATCGTTCGCATCATGATGCGTGGCACCAAGGCTATTTTTGAAGCAGTTTTCGCAGTCACGCTCATCGCATAGATGTTTAATTTCAGATGGGGATAGATTGGAGGTCAGGCGATGTGCAGGGAAGACACCATGCTCGCTGATGCAGATCGTGCCAGCACTCAGGCCTAGCTCAGCTTCAATATCATCGAGCAATTCCTTGAGCATGCCGGGTGTAATGTTTTTGTCAGTCAGCTGTAATGCTGATTTATACATGAGCTCCAGGGAGCGGTTGCTCTCGGTCAATTCTCGAGTGCGTTCTTCGATGAGCTTTTTCTGGTTGTCGTAGGTTGTGGCTATTTCCGACACCATCATGTTAAATGCAATGCCAAGTTGGCCCAGTTCATCTAGATCCGTATGTTGTGCTTTGGCCGAGAAATCCTTATCGCGTACACGACTGGCTGCCTGAAGCAGATCTTTAAGCGGTCGAACTACCTGGTTCTTCATCATCCACATACTGATGAGACACACGGCAACAGTCATGATGAGCAGGGCAATCTGCAAGGAGCGCAAGAGGGCAATCTTCTGTTCCAGATCCTGTTCGATCAGAAAAACCACGTTGTCGATCTGTTGCACAAATTCGGGAATTATCTGTTCCAGCTGATTCAATATGGCAGCATCCGACTTGCCTTGAGCGTTTAGCAGAGAGGGAGAGATTTGCTTTTCCCAGATCGTGTGGATGTCGTTGAATTTTGCTGGTAGTTCGCTGTAGTCTGCTGCACGGGTGACAACAAAATCTTCAAGCGCATTCAAGCGAGTCTGAAACTCTGCCGTAGCGTTGGCTATTTTCTGGTTTGGCGCACCTGCTTCCGCATAACTCAGCAGACGGTAACTCATCATGCG
>JBDLTI010000046.1:0-13409 GCA_039805865.1 Pseudomonadota bacterium
AGACCCCTGAAGGCTTATGGTTAAGCAGCTGGCGAACGGTGAGCGACATCCCTGTCTCCTGTTTTTTAAGCACGATGTTAAAACCAAAGTAGTAAGATATGCCCACATTACCTTTCTGGCAAGAGGGGAGAGTTGTTTTCCGTTTTACGGCCTTCAATGTCTTTATGTCTGACTCTATTTCTGAACGTTTGAACGCCTTCATTTCTACCCTGGCTGAGCGATCTAATCCGTTGGCTCATGGCCAGGTGAGCCTGGTTGGTGCTGGCCCGGGGGATCCGGAGTTGCTGACCCTGCGCGCTTTGAGGCGGATTGCCGAAGCAGATGTCGTGCTTTATGACAATCTGGTCGGCCCGGAAATTCTGCAGTGGGTCACTCAAGGAGCAGAGTGCCACTATGTCGGCAAGAAAGCGGCCAAACACGCGTTGCCGCAAGACGATGTCAACCAGTGGTTGATCGATTTGGCGCGAGCCGGTAAACGTGTGGTGCGATTGAAGGGTGGCGATCCGTTTGTTTTCGGACGGGGAGGCGAAGAAATGGATGCCTTGCTCGAAGCCGGTATTTCAGTAGAGGTCGTGCCGGGCATTACAGCAGCGATCGGCTGCGCGGCGTATGCCGGCATCCCGTTGACGCATCGCGATTGGGCGCAGTCAGTTACTTTTGCAACGGGTCACTTGAAACACGGATTAGAAGAGCTCGACTGGGCAGGGTTATCGCGTCCCACGCAAACCGTTGTTTTCTATATGGGGATGACGGCTGCACCCGGTATTGCCGAAGCACTCATGGCGCATGGTCGTGCGCCAGAAACGCCCGTCGCTGTGATTTATCACGGGACTCGCCCAGATCAGAAGGTAGTCATTGCCACGCTAAAAACGTTGGCAAAACAAATTAGCGCCGAGGCAATTAAGCCACCGGCGCTACTGATTGTGGGTGAGGTAGTTCGGCTCTACAGACCGAACTAAAGACCCACCAAAGCGGGTCAGCCTAAAAGCTTAGGCAGCTTGTGCAGGGATGCCATTGCCAATACGCGCAATGCGGTTGTTAGGATCAGCGTACACCAGCTTAGGCTCGTAATTGGCCAATTCCACTTCGTTGTACACGGCAAAGGTCGCGATGATCAGCAGATCGCCTGGTGCGGCGCGACGTGCGGCTGAACCGTTAACGGAGATCATGCCCGATCCGCGTGCACCGCGAATGGCATAAGTTGTGAAGCGCTCGCCATTGTTGATATTCCAAATGTCGATCTGCTCGTACTCGCGAATGTTCGCGGCGTCGAGCAAGTCTTCGTCAATGGCGCAAGAGCCCTCATAGTGCAATTCCGCATGCGTGGTAGTTACGCGGTGCAGTTTGGACTTGAGCATGGTTCGCTGCATGGATATCAACCTGAAGTCAGGAAAGGGAAGCGCATTGTGAATCGTGAATTACGCGCTGTCAATAACCCTGTAACAAAAAGTTTTATTGATAAAAAACCAACAAAAACAAAGAGTTCTAGATCTCTAGATTATCCAGAAGGCGAGGCGTGCCGAGCTTTGAGGCAGCAACGATCACTAAATCGCTATCTGAGGGGGTTGCCGGTGCCAGATCTTGCTGACGGCGTATGCTGATGTAATCTGTTTTCCAACCATGGGCATCCAGGTTTTCAGTGGCTTTTTGGCACAACGATTCGTAATTCCGGTTACCTGATAGCACGGCCTGGCGAATGCTTTGCAAGCTTTGTTGCAGGCGTGGCGCTTCGGCGCGCTCTGCGGTGCTTAGGTAGCCATTACGCGATGAAAGCGCCAGGCCATCTTCGGCTCGGACCGTTTCGCCACCGATGATTCGGATAGGCAACATGAATTGCTGTGCCATGTTACGTAGCACCATCAGTTGCTGGTAATCCTTCTTCCCGAACAGCGCCACATCGGGCTGAACGATCTGAAAGAGCTTCATGACAACCGTAGCAACGCCGCGGAAGTGGCCCGGACGACACTCGCCTTCCAGTAGAAACTGGATTTCTGCGGGCTCAACCACATAGGTTTGTGGTTCCGGGTAGAGATCCTGTTCAGTCGGCGCGAAAAGAAATTCGACACCGGCTTCCTGCAACTGAGCGCAATCGGCTTCAAATGTGCGGGGATATTTGTCAAAGTCTTCGTGAGGCCCGAATTGCAGTCGGTTGACGAAAATACTCGCAACAACGCAATCAGCCTCTTCCCGGCCCTGACGCATCAGGCTGATATGGCCGGCGTGTAGATTGCCCATGGTGGGTGCAAAGGCAATGGTTCGACCTTGCTGACGTACCTGAGCCAGTGCCGAACGGAGCTCGGCAACATTTGAAAAGATTTGCATGCTTATTCAGGGTAAATCTGATCCGGGCCGGGGAATGTGCCAGCACGAACTTCTTCTACGTACGCTGCAATGGCAGCGGCAACAGAATCTTTACCTGCCATGAAGTTTTTAACAAAGCGGGGTTTTTTACCTGGGGCGATATCCAGCATGTCGTGCAGTACGAGCACTTGGCCGGAGCAGCCGGTGCTTGCACCGATGCCGATGGTGGGGATGCGTAGGTGGCTGGTAATGAAGTCGGCGACCTTGGCCGGCATTGCTTCCAGGACCAGTAGGCTGGCACCCGCTTCTTCCAGCGTCATGGCGTCGGTGAGCAGTCGCTCACGATCGCCATCGGCGCGGCCTTGAACACGGTAGCCACCCAGTTGAAACACCGATTGTGGTGTTAAACCGATATGGCCGCAGACCGGGATGCCGCGTGCCGTCAGAAACGCAGTGGTAACGGCCATTTCGCGGCCGCCTTCAATCTTGACCATTTGTGCACCCGCTGCCATGAGTTGGGCAGCATTACGAAACGCCAGTTCCGGGCTTTCCTGATAGGTACCAAAAGGCATGTCCGCAATAATCAATGGACGATCACAACCGCGTGCCACACAGGCCACGTGATAGGCCATGTCTGCCTGTGTGACCGGCAGCGTCGAATCATGGCCTTGCAAAACCATGCCCAGCGAGTCGCCTACAAGCAGGGCGTCAACGCCGCTGGCCTCAGAAACACGGGCAAAGGTCGCGTCATAGCAGGTGAGCATGACAATCTTTTCGCCGCGTTCACGCTGGCGAGCAAGATCAAGCGGATGGAGACGGCGGACAGTAGTTTGGGCAGACATGCGGGTAATCAGCTCAAAATAGATAGGGAGGCTGCCTAGGATACACAGCTAATGGCTGTCGGCAAACAGTTTAAGCCAGTCGCTCGATGGCCTGGTCGGCGACCTTGGGTAGATAGTGATCCAGACGGCCTAATGCGTGCGTTTCTAGATCCGGGAGCAGATCGAGTAAAGGGCGCAATACAAAGGCGCGTTCCTGGAGGCGCGGATGCGGCAAGATCAGATGCGGGGTGTTCATCTCAATCTGGTCATAGAGCAGCAGATCGAGATCCAGGGTTCGGGGTGAATTACGCACGACATCCTGCGTACGGTCTCGCCCGAATTGGCGCTCGATTTCAAGCAACCAGTGCATCAGAGTGTCGGGAGGCAAGTTCGTGCGAAATGCAGCAACCCCGTTGATGTAATCGGGTTGTGCTTTGTTGCTGCCGATGGGCGCGGTGCGATACAAGGGAGAAAGCTGCCATTCAACCGTGCTGGCATGGCTTCGCAGTTCTTGGATGGCCTCTTGCAATGTTTGCCGCGCATCGCCCAGATTGGCGCCAAGGCCAATCACGGCCAAGTGCGGTAAGCGAGGCGTCATTATTCGCCCTGGGAGTTTTGTTGTGTGTCGCCGCTGTCAGCACTCTGGCTGCGCTTACGGTTCGGGCTTCGGCGTCGGCGTTTTTTGGCAGGTGCAACGCTATCTTTGGGGGCACCTGCAATGAGCGACTCTTGAATGGCAGTGTCTGACTCCTGGAACTTAGTCCACCAGTCACCCAGTTCTAAATCAATTTCACCCGTCTGTGCGCGCAGTAGCATGAAGTCATAACCCGCGCGGAAGCGCGGATGGCCGAGCAAGCCATAGGGCCGCTTGCCGCTGCGCTGTTCGAAGCGGGGCTGGAGTGACCAGATTTCCTTAATGTCACCCACGAGACGCTTAGTAATGGCCAGCTTGGTTGCCTGGCGATCGAGTACATCCGACATCGCTGCAAATAGCGCCGGGATTGCAATCTCATTTTTGGCTTTACGTTTGTTCCAATGCGCCAGCACTTCATGCCAGAGCAGGGCGGCAAATAGGAAGCCCGGAGAAATCGACTTACCCTCACGAATACGTTGATCGGTATTGGTCAGCGCCTGTTCGACAAAACGTTCGCCGAGGGGCTGCTCCAGAATCACATCCAGCAACGGCAGCACGCCATGGTGTAGGCCTTCATCGCGTAGACGTTTCAAGCAGGCTAGTGCATCACCGCAGGTGAGTAACTTAAGCATCTCGTCAAACAAGCGTGCGGGCGGCACATTGTCGAGTAAATCAGCCAGTTCACGAATAGGTTTGCGTGTCGCAGGATCCAGATCGAGACTAAGTTTGGCACCCAGACGTACGGCGCGCAGCATGCGTACCGGGTCTTCACGATAGCGTACTTGCGGCTCGCCAATCATGCGCAACGTTCGTTGCTTCAGATCAGCGTAGCCATGGTGATAGTCGTGAATGGTTTCATCGTACGGATCGTAATACAGCGCATTGACCGTAAAGTCGCGACGGGCTGCATCGTCAGATTGTGTGCCAAAGGTGTTATCGCGTAATACGCGGCCATGTTCATCGGTGGCTGAAGCATCTTCATGCAGGGCACGGAAGGTGGTGACTTCAATCAGTTCCTGTCCCACCATCACATGCACAATCTGGAATCGGCGGCCAATAATGCGGGAGCGGCGGCAGCAACGTCGCACCTGCTCCGGCGTTGCATTGGTCGCGATATCGAAATCTTTGGGGTCGCGATTCAGCAGTAAGTCGCGGACAGCGCCGCCCACCACATAGGCACGGTAACCGGCGCGTTCAAGATCTTCACAGACCCGCTCGGCACCACGGCTCAGCATGTCCCGGGTAATGCCGTGGGTTTTAACCGGAATGATCGTAGGTTCATGCTGCACCGCCGGTGCGGCATGACGGTTAAAAATCTTTTTGACGAAACGGCGGATCATTAATTAAGACCAATCTTCTGGAATAGGGCGGCAGGCGCTGAGCTGTCGCGTAGGGTAACAATAGGCCAGCCCTTTGCGGTGGCATGCGCCTTTAATGTGTCATCGGCATCAACAGCCACGGGGTTGGTCGACCATTCCAGCAACGGTAGATCGTTATGCGAATCGCTATAGAACCAGCGACGATCAAAGCTGCCTTGCCATAGACCCATGGATTCGAGCCAGGCGTCGACGCGCGTAATCTTGCCCTTCTGAAACGAAGGCGTGCCTACTGGCTTGCCAGTAAACGCGCCACGCGATTCGCCGGGAATCGTGGCAATCAGGTGAGGAATGCCGAATTCACGGGCGATATCTCCCGTGACAAAGGCATTGGTCGCCGTCACTACGGCACAAAGGTGACCTGATTCCAGGTGCTGGTTTACCAGGGCGCGAGCATTGTCCAGCATAATGGGGCGAATATGCTGAGCCATGAATTCTTTATGCCAAGCATCGAGCTGTTCGCGAGAGTGCCGGGCCAGAGGCGCCAGTTGGAAATCGAGAAAAGCATGAATATCCAGCGTGCCGGTTTTGTAATCGGCATAGAACTTGGCGTTTTTAGCGGCCTGGATTTCCGGATCGACCACGCCTTTGCTAATCAGGAACTGGGCCCATTCAAAATCGGAGTCTCCGTTGAGTAGGGTGTTGTCCAGATCGAACAGGGCGAGTGTGCGTTGTTGCGTCATAAATTAGTCTGCAGTCACAGTAGATTCAGCCAGAGCCTTACGCAGCAGGGGCAGGGTAATACGGCGCTTATGCTCCAGAGACAGTTCGTCCAGCCGGCGGATTAACGCCGAGAGGCTAGACAGATCGCGTGGTGCGCGCTGGTAGAGGTAATCGAGTACATCAGGTGTAAGCGCCCAGCCACGATGCTCGGCACGTTGCGCAAGCAGTAGGCGTTGGGCGGCTTCGTCCAGCGGTGCGAGGCGATAGATATGGCCAGCACCTAAGCGGGTGCGGACATCTTCCCGTAAATCCGGTTGGGCATCGGGCGGCAGATCCATGGTCACTAACAGTCGTTCATTTGTCTGCGCCAGACGCACGAGGTGACGGAAAAGGTCCTGTTGGCCGTTGGCGTCGAGTTTGTGGGCGTCTTCCAATACCCAACCCAGGGTTGGGGCGGATAAAAGCATTTCTGTTAGCGGCAATGGGCTAAAACCGGCACTGAGCATGCACTGACTGAGAAACGATTTGCCACAACCGGTAGGGCCCCAGATCACGAATACATTACTCGGATAGGCTTGAACCGGCTGATTCAGCCAGTTTTCCAGCGCTGACAGCAATTCCACGTTCTCACCCGGCAGAAAGTGCTGCAGGGCAGGCGTCTGGTCTGGCAGGAGATCGAGTATCAGTTGTTGCATGGTCACCTGCATCGTCAGGCAGGTTGTATCCTCATCGGTTACAATTCGCGGTATTCATACACCCGCGTAGGGCAGAAGCCGCCATTTTACACGGCATTCAGCCCCAGACGTTGCACTCTTAACGCCATCTTGATGTAAGGATCGCCCATGTTTTGCCCGCTTAATCACGCTCGTCAACTGTTCGCTGCTCATGATGCCAAGGCCGGTGGTGGTCTATCCTATCGTGATGCTGGCGTGGACATGGAAGCCGGTGATGAACTGGTAGAACGTATCAAGCCAATGGCCAAGCGCACCATGCGCGAAGGCGTGATGGCCGGTATTGGCGGCTTTGGCGCCATGTTCGAGATTTCCAAGAAGTATAAAGAGCCGGTGCTGGTATCCGGCACGGATGGCGTAGGCACCAAGTTGCGCCTGGCCTTTGCCTGGAATCGTCACGACACCATTGGTCAGGATCTGGTGGCCATGAGTGTTAATGACATTCTGGTGCAGGGTGCCGAACCGCTGTTCTTTCTGGATTACTTTGCCTGCGGCAAGCTGGATGTGGATACCGCAGCCGCTGTCGTCGGGGGCATTGCCAAAGGCTGTGAGCTGGCCGGTGCCGCACTGATTGGTGGTGAAACCGCCGAAATGCCGGATATGTACCCGGCCGGTGAATACGATCTGGCCGGTTTTGCCGTTGGCGCCGTCGAGAAGTCGCAGATCATTGATGGTAAGAGCATCAAAGCGGGCGATGTGGTTCTGGGCCTGGCTTCGAGCGGTGCTCACTCAAATGGTTACTCGCTGATCCGCAAGATCATCGAGCGCAGTGGTGCCAAGCCAACCGATATGCTCGACGAGCAATCGCTGGGCGATCTGGTCATGGCACCGACCCGTATTTATGTGAAGTCGGTGCTGGCTGCATTCCAGGCGCTGCCTGGTGCCCTTAAGGGTCTTGCGCATATCACCGGCGGCGGCATCACTGAAAACGTACCACGCATTCTGCAGGCTGGCCTAACAGCTGAAATTCAGCGTAATAGCTGGGAACGTCCGGCGCTGTTCAACTGGCTGCAGGAAGCGGGTGGCGTGGCCGACGACGAAATGCACCGCGTGTTTAATTGCGGTATCGGCATGGTGATCGTGGTTGCCCCGCAAAACGCGGATGCCGTCAGCAAGGTGCTGGCCGAACATGGTGAACAAGTGAGCCGTATTGGCGTTATTCGCGCCAGTCAGTCGGGCGAAGCGCCGACAGTTGTGGTTTGATCAGGCTGCGAGAAATTCCGCAACGCGCCGACCAATCAGGTCGGCGTTGTTGTTTTGGAGACAGTCAAAAGCTTCACAGCCAATGGTGTTGTTGAGCCAGGTGATCTGGCGTTTGGCCAGCTGGCGTGTGGCAAAGATCCCGCGTTCTTCGAGTTCCTTAGTCGGTAGGATGCCTTCCAACATTTCCCATGCCTGGCGATACCCCACACAGCGCATCGAAGGGAGGTCAGCATGGAGGGTGTATTTCGCACGCAATGATTCAACCTCTTCAACAAAACCTTGTTGCAGCATGAGCTTGAAGCGCAGGGCAATGCGGTCATGTAGCCAGGCCCGGTCGCTGGGTAATAGCGCAAGGGAAAGAAATCGATAGGGGGGAGCAGCCTGTTGCTGTTGTTCGGCATAAATCGCCGAAGCAGGGCGTCCGCTGAGGAGGCAGATTTCCAGTGCACGCTGGATGCGCTGTGAGTCGTTACGCGCAAGGCGCGCTGCGGTGATGGGGTCTAGCGTTGCTAGTTCCTCATGGATTGCGGGCCAGCCCTGTTGCTGGGCGCGTGCATCGATTTCGGCACGAAGCGTTGCGTTGGCTTGCGGCAGATCCGATAGGCCTTCGAGTAGTGCTTTGACGTAGAGCATCGTGCCGCCTACCAGCAGTGGGATGCGGCCACGAGCGGTGCTATCGGCCATGGCGGCGAGGGCTTCTGAACGGAAGCGGGCAGCCGAGTAGCTTTCTTCGGGTGTAATCACATCAACCAGTTCGTGCGGGTAGTGCTTGAGCGTATCGGCATCAGGCTTGGCCGTGCCGATATTCATGTCCTTGAACACGAGGGCTGAATCAACGCTAATCAGGTCAATGGGGTATTGATCCGCCAGACGCAGCGCCAGATCTGTTTTACCACTGGCGGTGGGGCCAAGCAGCAATATGGCAGGGGGCAGTGGGTTGTTTGTGTCAGCGACCATGGAGGAACAAGGCGTCGATCGCCGGTAGATCGACAAGAATCCAGGTGGGGCGACCATGGTTACATTGATCGGCGCGTTCGGTGTCTTCCATCTGGCGTAATAGCGCATTCATTTCAGTGAGGCTCAAGCTGTGACGACCACGAATGGCGGCGTGGCAGGCGCAGGTACCGAGGAGTCGTTCCTGTCGGGCTACTAAGTTGGCCTGAGCCGGTGAGTCTTGCAGCGTGTGCAGTAGCTCTTTCAACAGGCTTTCGGCATCAATACGGCCAAGCCCCGCAGGGACTTGTCGGACCACCAGGGTATTGGGGCCGGCTTCTGATATTTCGAGCCCGAGCGCCTCAAACTCATTGCGATGCTCGTTATAGCAAGCCATGGCCAGGTCGTCTAGGCTAACTGCAACGGGAATCAGCAACGGTTGCCGTGGCGGCTGACTTAAACCACAGGCTGATTTGAGTTTTTCGTAGAGCACGCGTTCGTGTGCGGCGTGCTGATCAATCAGGATCATGCCCTGGGCATTTTGCGCAACGATATAGCGGTCATGTAGCTGGCCGATGGCATAGCCCAAAGGCGGGATGTCCGAAGGTTCGTTATGGGCTGCCGTGTCAGCGATGGGTTCGTAAGCCTGCATCACTGCAGCATGTTGTTCGGCTGAGCCAGAACGCGGTGTCTCGGCGTAAAAGCTTCGGACTTGAGCTAATCCGAGCCCCTGTTGCTGCATGGATGGTGCGTAGTTGGTGGCAACGCGATCCAGCGTAATAGGTGGTGCTGTTTCCGTGCTAGCAGCCAATACCTGTTTCAGGGCGTGATAAATAAACTGATGCACGGCGCGACTGTCGCGGAAACGCACTTCGGTTTTGGCGGGGTGGACGTTAACGTCGACGAGTGTCGGATCGATGGTGAGAAAGAGGCAACAGCCCGGTTGGCGGCTACCGTGCAGCTGGTCGCGATAGGCTTCGCGAATGGCATGCTGAATCACCTTGTCGCGTACGTAGCGGCCGTTGACGAAGGTATGCTGAGCCTCCCGATCCGACAGAATGGCGGTGGGAATCATCGCCCATCCCTGTAGTTGCAGCAGATCGTTGCCTACGTCTACAGCACGGCACGCCTTGAGGAAGGCATCGCCCAGGACCTGGCGGATTCGTCCCTCTGCACTATCGGCTGGCCAATGATGGCTTTCCTTGCCATCTCGACTGATCGTAAAGCTGATTTCCGGGTGTGCTAATGCCTGGCGACGTATGGTCTCCATGCAGTGTGCCTGTTCGGTACTGGCACTTTTAAGAAACTTGCGACGAGCGGGCGTGTTGAAATATAAGTCACGCATTTCAACCTGGGTGCCAGCGGGCAGGGCATCTGGGGTTAATTCACCATCGGCACTAATCCGCCAGGCATGTTGGGCTGCGCGGGTGCAGCTGACTAGCGAGAGACGGGAAACGCTGGCGATAGCCGCCAAGGCCTCACCCCGGAAGCCCATGGTGCTGACCTGTTCCAGGTCTTCCAGAGAGCGTATTTTTGAGGTGGCGTGACGCGTGAGCGCCAGGCCCAGCTGGCTTTGATCGATGCCGCAGCCGTTGTCAGCAATGCGAATCAGGCGCATGCCGCCTTCTTCCAGATCAATACGGATGCGGGTACTGCCGGCATCAATGGCGTTTTCCAGGAGCTCTTTGAGTACCGATGCCGGACGTTCGACCACCTCACCTGCTGCGATCTGGCTAATCAGATGGTCGGGCAGGGCGCGAATGACAGGTTGGTATTTAGAATCGCTCATCAACGGGATTATAGTGGGATCGGATAAAATAGCGGGCTTAGTCCTTGTTTAATAGAAATGGCACCGCTATGGAATGGCTTGCTTCCTTTACTGACCTTGTCTTGCATCTGGATAAACACCTGGTGTTTTTTGTCCAGCAATATGGCGATTGGGTCTATGCCTTGCTGTTTGCGATCATTTTTGTTGAGACCGGTATTGTTGTTGCGCCTTTTTTGCCGGGCGATTCCCTGTTGTTCGTGGCGGGTGCGTTGTGCGTTACCGAGGGGATGAGCCTACCGCTGTTAATGGTGTTGCTGGTTGTGGCGGCTATTCTGGGTGATGCCCTAAATTATTCGATTGGCCACTGGTTTGGTGAGGCGTTGATCAAGCGCACCCGGTTAATCAGTGCAGAGAAGCTGAAATACACCGAGCGGTTTTTTGAAAAGCACGGCCCAAAGACGATTGTTATTGCCCGCTTTTTACCGATTGTGCGCACCATGGCGCCGTTTGTGGCCGGCTTTAGTGGCATGAAAGCCCAGCGTTTCTTTCTTTATAACGTGACCGGTGGTTTGCTCTGGGTGGTTTCGCTGACGCTGGCGGGCTATCTGTTCGGTAACATTCCGTTTATCAAGAACAATTTGACGGCAGTCATTCTGGTCATCATTTTTGTGTCGATTCTGCCGGGCATTATCGCCGTGCTGAAAGCACGTGCGGCAGGTTCCAAGAACTAATGTCTGTTATGCGTAAAACTCGTTGTGTCGTTCTGATTTCCGGGCTTGGTACCAACCTTGCGGCAATTATGAAGGCTGCGGCAGCGCCGGATTATCCGGCTGAAATCGTTGCTGTGATCAGCAATAAAGCGGATGCAACGGGTTTGTTGCTGGCGCAAGAGGCAGGAATTGCTACCGAGGTCGTGCCTTCGAAAGTTATATCTGATCGTGCAGTTTATGATCAGGCGCTTTTGGTTGCCATAGAGCGCTATCAACCTGATTTAGTGATTCTGGCCGGGTTTATGCGAATTCTTACACCGGGCTTCGTAGCGCAGTATGCTGGGCGCATGATTAACATTCATCCCTCGCTCTTGCCGTCGTTTACTGGTATGCATACCCACCAGCGGGCTATTGATGCTGGTGTGCATGTACATGGCTGCTCCGTACATTTTGTAACGGCCGAGTTGGATCATGGGCCAATGATTGCCCAGGCAGCCGTGCCTGTGTATGCAGACGATGATGCAGCCAAGCTTGCTGCGCGTGTTCTAAAAGAAGAGCATCGTATTTATCCAGAGGCTGTTCGCTGGTTTGCCGAAGGTCGGCTTAAGGTGGTGGGACAGCGTGTGCTGCTGACTGATGAGCCTGCAGTACCTAATGTACTGATCGTGCCCAATCCGGGCTGAAAGAATTTATGAGCAAGAAAAAACCTGTAACGTCACGTAAGACTACATCCTCTAAGCCATCTCCTGCTGAGCCAAAATCGCCTGCTGAGCTTGCGTTGCCGCGCCCATTTGTGGCTCAGGCGATTAGCCTGATGGCAGAAGTGCTCAAGTTCGAACGTCCGGCGGATAGTGTGCTTTCTTATCATTTCAAGAATCACCGGGAAATGGGCCATGCGGATCGTGGCCGCATTGCCGAGCTTGTGTATGGCATTCTGCGCCACCTGCGTAGCCTGCGGGATGTGGTGGCGCGTTCTGAACCACCTAGCCCGAGCGAAGCACGCTATCTGGTATTGGCGGCTCTGGTACGCCTGCAGGGAAAGAATCTCCGAGAAATCGAGCATCTGATTAAAGGTGAAGATACCGAGTGGTTTGGCCGCCTAAAATCAGCAGGACAGGAGAAGGGTTCTGCAGCGGTACGACACGAATTCCCGGATTGGCTGGAAACGGCTTTATCGGCATTCCCTGCAGATGAACTCGATACTTTGGCACGTTCCCTTTTGGTGCCCGCACCACTCGATCTACGGATAAACCCTTTGCATGCACGACGTCCGGAGATCATGGCACAGCTGGAAAAGCATGGCATTGCGGCTAAAGAAACGACGTACTCCCCATGGGGCATGCGTCTGGAAGGTAAACCGGCTATCCAGCGTCACCCGGCCTTTGTGAAGGGTGACATGGAAGTGCAGGACGAGGGTAGCCAGCTACTGGCTGCTCTTGTTGCGCCCAAGCGTGGCGAGATGGTGCTGGACTTTTGTGCGGGCGCAGGTGGCAAGACTTTGCTCCTGGGCGCGTTGATGAAAAATACCGGCCGGCTCTATGCGGCAGATGTTTCTGAAAAGCGCCTGGCCAAGCTGGCGCCGCGTGTAGTCCGGGCCGGTCTGGATAATGTGCAGAGCATTCGTCTGGCGCATGAACGGGATGATCGCCTGCAACGCCTGGCTGGTAAGTTTGACCGAGTGCTCGTCGATGCGCCCTGTTCAGGAACGGGTACATTGCGTCGTAATCCGGATCTGAAGTGGCGTCAGGGTGAAGCCCAGATTGCAGAACTCACGGATTTGCAGAATCGTATTCTGATGGCGGCAGCACCACTGGTGCGCCCGGGTGGTGTACTGGTTTATGCAACCTGTAGTTTGCTACCGCAGGAAAATACGCTGATCCAACAGGCTTTTAGCGAAGCTCATCCGGAATTTGAAGTGTTGGATCCTGTGGCGCAGTTAGCATCTGTGGGCATCGAGTTACCGGCAGATGCGCTGATTGCAGGCCCGACTGCCTTGCCAGGCCTGCAGTTATTGCCGCACCGTCATGGGACGGATGGTTTCTTTGCGGCAATCTGGCGCAAGAAAATCTGATTACTGGCCGCCGAATTCCTCGAAGGCACGCATCGTCTCGCCTGCATACATCAGCGATGGGCCGCCGCCCATCATCACGGCAACGCCCAGCATTTCTGTCAGCTCGGCTTTAGTCGCGCCGAGTTTGATTAGTGCCTGGGTATGAAAGCCAATGCAACCATCGCAACGGGCGGCAACGCCAATGGCGAGGGCAATAAG
>JBDLTI010000047.1:0-13404 GCA_039805865.1 Pseudomonadota bacterium
CATGATCTGGCTGTCAGTGAATTTAGACTTCTTCATGTAGAACTCCTCGTTACGAGAAAATTCTACTTCTGATCTCGCTTATCTCAAGGGGGGATTACCCTATGGCGTGGAGGTGAATGATGTGGAGTCTTGAGACATTGCACAGATTGAATGCGCCTGGATTCAGCCGGCCAGAACTGCATACTTTGCGGTATCGCCCGAGGATTCTTTCGCTGCGTCGATTTGTGTCTTCTTTGCCAGTTGCCTATGAATACAGGATGCGGCTCAAAAGAAGTATCTACCTGTATGCAGAGCAGATCATTGACCGCCCGGTCTATGCGCAGGGTGAGGGGTGGTCTGATGAAGAGGCACTTCAGCAGGTAACATTGGGTGACTGGAACGAGGAATTCTTACTTGGAGCAATACGTTAATGCTGGGTTCAATAATTGGAGATATTGCAGGCTCGGTTTACGAGTTCAACAATTATCGGGCCAAGGATTTTGCACCGTTCTTTCATGCCCAGGCAGCGTTTACTGATGACACGGTTTGTACGATCGCTATCGCAGATGCATTGGTTCATGAAAAGTGCCCGGCAAGAACCCTGAAGCACTGGGGTGAGCGTTACTGGTCCAATGGCGGCTGGGGTCGTTCCTTTGCCTTGTGGCTAGGATCGGAAAGCCTTGAACCTTATGGCAGTTATGGCAACGGTGCGGCAATGCGGGTAGCGCCAGCAGGTCTGTTGGCTAATTCCTTGGAAGAGGCGCAGTCGCTTGCTATAGCGGTTACCGAAGTCACCCATAATCACCCTGAAGGGATTAAAGGCGCTCTAGCTACGGTATCGGCTGTCTATCTGGCAAAAACCGGTTCAAAAGCCTGCGAAATACGTAGTTATGTGACATCCAGGTTCGGTTACGACCTGACGCGATCTGTTGATGAGATCAGGCCTGAATATGTGTTTAACGAAACCTGCCAACGATCGGTGCCTGAAGCGCTTACTTGTGTTTTTGAAGCTACTAGTTTCGAAGATGCAATCAGGAATGCCATTTCTATTGGCGGGGATAGCGATACGGTAGCGGCTATTGCCGGTGGTGTTGCCGAGGCGATGTTCGGGATACCGGAAGAGATAGCAGCGGATGTCTGGGGTAAGTTGCCTGAAGATATGCGGGGCGTACTGACGAAGCTGTATGCAGGGGTCGCCTGACTGTAAACCTACCGCAACACTTGCAAGTTTTGTTTAAATAAATATTGAGAGGCTCATCTGGTGAGACTCTCGGGTTTTATCCTTTTCTCGTGAAGTCCAGAAAAGGAGCCCGAAATGTCAGATTTGAAGCCCGGAGCACTCTGCGTGATTGTGGCAGGTTGCCCTGAAAACATTGGAATGATTGTTGAGGTTGTGGCCCATGTTGGCAAGCGTGGCGGTTATGAGAACGGCTACGAGATCAAAACAGTAACTGGGCGTAACTTCCGGCAGCTTTGGGTTGGAGATAACCTCAAAGCAGGTACGACTACGGTTGCCTATACAGAACGTTACAAACTTCGTCCGCTCGTTGAGGATGGTGCGCCAGAGATTGTTGAGGCCGAAGAGCTTGATGTGCCAAAACGCGAAGAGGTGCCAGCATGAATCGCCGGTTATTTCGTGAAGGTGATCTGGTCGAGATACTTCCTTCGTTTCAGGATCCGGGTGATGGAGAGTTCCTCTGGGTTGCTGTCGATGACGAAGAGAAGGGCCGTGTCTGGATATCTGCAATTAATTCCGGTTTGCGGATGCGGCCGGTTCATGTGGTCCAGGCGGAATGGATCAGGCTTTGCCAAGCCTGAGTACGAAGATCAAAAGGAGAAATGATATGAGACGCTTTTTATTCGTTGCGTATGCATTGGTTCTGATTGCGCTATCGGGCATAGCCAGTGCGCAGCCGATCAATGATGCGATCTATGGGTCGAATGGTGTGAGCTATCAACAGATTGGAGGCACAACCTTTGGGTCTGACGGTGTCAGTTACCAACGTATCGGCAATACGACCTTTGGTTCCAATGGTGTCAGCTATCAGCAAATTGGCGATACAACTTTTTCTTCTAATGGTGTGTCGTATCAGCGTATTGGCAACACAACCTTCAGTTCAGATGGCACGACATATCAGCAGATAGGTAATGCAACTTTCATATCGAATGGCACGAGTTGCCAGACGATAGGGAACTCCACGTTCTGCAATTAACCCTATGTTCGAACATTTCTCAATTTTTTTTCATGCCGGGATTTACGCTTATGACCAACCAACCTCTGATGATTAGTTTCGACTGCCAGGAAGAGGGCATTTTAGTTCTGCCCTTTGGTCGGGACGAGGATTTTGAAGTTCATTTTTATATTTCTGAGAATGGGGTCAATTACAACGGTGATTGGTTGCCAGTAAATATTAGTGATTTGGCGGCAGAGGTGATGAAGCAAGTGCCTCATGAGCCGCTCTATGAGCGCATGGCCGAAGCGGTGAGTGTTGGGTTTCTCTTCGCGAGTCACGGGCAGCCCGATGTGATGGAACAGGTGCGAAAGTATTGTCTTGAAGATGCGTCTGTTAAAGAGATCGAAGCATGGAAGTATTGCTATGCGGTGGGCGAAAAGCTCGATCACTTCAAACCGGCTACGGGTAGCGGTTATACCTTGGAGATGGAGGATGTCATCAAGGATGACAGTTACCGCTTGCTTATGGAGAAGTATGGGGTGGATTATTAGCCATCATGTTCGAACAGATCGTTAAAGGGGCGCTATGGTTTGCCGTGGCAACCTATTCAATTGCGACGGTTAAGACCTTGACACTGGCGCTGGGGGCAGAGGGTGGTGAGCCAACTGGTTATGTGCTGCTGAAGGTAGAGGGTAGAAAGCCGCTGATTTACCCGGCGATTGAGGGTACGGATGTGGCGATGCCTTTTGGTGTGCCTATGCAGACATCCTCTCGGGTGGTTGGGGCTTCGAAGCTGTATTACGCGGTGTATCCGGGGATGTCTGTACGGGATACGCGGTATCGGGCGTTCTTGCGCTAAGTAGGCTGGGCAATTTCTCGGGGATTGCAATATCTGTGTATGTCTATAATATACAATCATGATTGATCTACAAGCGATCGTAGGCTTTGACTGGGATGCTGGAAACAGCTCTAAGAATGCCAAGCATGCGGTTTCCATGGCGGAAGCCGAGCAGGTTTTTTTCAATGCGCCTTTGCTCGTTATTGAAGATCACCGTCACAGTTTGCAGGAGTTACGGCTTCATGCACTTGGCAAAACGGATGCAGAGCGTTGTTTGCACATTACATTCACGCTTAGACAGTCTGGGACATTGATTCGAGTTATCTCTGCGAGAGATATGCATAGGAAAGAGAAGGTGGTTTATGACAAAGCCAGCTAAAAATATTCCGCACTTCAAGAGTGAGGCGGAGGAACGCGCATTTTGGGAAGCCAACGATTCTTCTGATTACCTTGACTGGGCTAAGGCTAAAAAGGTGGCTCTGCCTAATCTGAAGCCAACGACCAAGACGATATCGCTGCGTTTGCCTAAGCATCTGCTGGATTCAATCAAAGCAGCGGCGAATTCGCGGGATGTGCCTTATCAGTCTTTGATTAAGGTCTGGCTGCAGGAAAAGCTCAGGACGCACTAGTTATGGAATATCCAATTGCTATTGAACCACCGGTAAGCATTAAGGATGCCTGGAGTGTTGTTGTCCCTGATCTAGAGGGCTGTTTCTCTGGATCGGATAGTGGTGTTGATGACGCTATAGAGAATGCCAAGGAAGCAATCGAGCTCTGGATTCAAACCGCTTTAGATAGCGGTATGGCAATTCCAGCGCCCAGCACGATTACCCAATTAGAAAATGATCCTCGATTCAAAGGATGGATCTGGGCAGTTGCCGAGATTGACCCGGCGCGCGTTTAACCATCAGCAAATCTTAAAAACTTCGTAAAGAAGTGTTGACGCAGCGCACAGATTTACGTATAGTTCGCAGCTCGTCGGGGCGTAGCGTAGTCCGGTTATCGCGCCTGGTTTGGGACCAGGAGGTCGTGAGTTCGAATCCCACCGCCCCGACCACTTTTTTGTAGTTGATGTATCCAAGAGTAACGCGTTTCCGCAAGGCGCCCGTAGCTCAACCGGATAGAGCAACGGCCTTCTAAGCCGTAGGTTGTTGGTTCGATTCCAATCGGGTGCGCCAACTTTAGCAGTTAAGTTGTACAGTGGTGGGCGTAGTTCAGTTGGTTAGAATATCGGATTGTGATTCCGAGGGTCGTGGGTTCGAATCCCATCGCCCACCCCAAAAAACACAGAATTAAGGCCAATCGATTGATTGGCCTTTTTCGTTTCTAGTTAATTGTTTGCAGTGCCGCCTGATCAATCAGGAACACGAAATCGCTGCCACCATCGGTGTCTAGCCATACGAGTGGCAGGTTAGGGTAGGTGTTGGTCATTACGTCTTTGTTGTGACCAATTTCTACGATCAACCAGCCGCCGGGGTTCAGTGTCTTTGCGGCCTGACGCATGAGCGTGTGTACCAGATACAGCCCGTCTTTACCGCCGGCGAGAGCCATTTCCGGTTCGTGGCGATACTCGCTTGGCAGTGCATCCATTGCGGCTGCATCTACGTACGGCGGGTTGCTGATGATGATGTCGTATTTTTGATCCAGCAGCGGTGCCATGAGGTCACCCTGGTGCAGCTTGAGGCGATCCTGTAGACCATAGAGGTCGACATTGATGCGGGCAACCTCCAGTGCTTCAGGCGAAAGATCAACGGCATCGACGCGGCTATTGGGGAAGTGCAGTGCGGCCAGAATGGCCAGGCAGCTAGAGCCGGTGCAGATGTCAGCAACACGGGTAATGGCTTCGGGGTTTTGAACCCAGGGAGCCATGTCGTCCATAAGGAGTTCTGCGATGAACGAACGCGGCACAATCACGCGGCGATCGATCTTGAAGATGTAGGGGCCGAGCCAGGCTTCGCCCAGGATGTAGGCGAGCGGTGTTTTTGTTTCGCAGCGCTCGTTCAGTCGTTGCGTGAGCGTGGTGCGCTGCTCGTCGGTGAGTGCGTCTGACCAGAACTTATCGAGTTCGTCGAAGGGAATGTCGAGCGTGGCGCTAAGCAGCCAGGCGACTTCGTCTTCAGCACAGGTGCAGCCGTGACCGAAACTCAGGCCGGCGCTTTCCAATTGGGTTACAGCGGCTTCGTAAAACGCGGCAATGCTGCCTACAGGTGCGGTCATGGTGTTTGGATTACTTCAGCAGTTGGCTGAAGATGTTCTTGTAGATGGCGGCAAGCTGAGGCAGGGCGCTCAGTTCGATGTGCTCGTCGATCATGTGGATCGAGGCATTCACCGGGCCCAGTTCGATAATCTGTTCGGCAATGTCGGCAATAAAGCGGGCATCCGATGTGCCACCGGTGGTGGAGAGTTCAGTCTCAATACCGCAGACCGTTTTAATGGCGTTGCGTGCGGCATCGGCCAGCGGGCCTTCGGGGGTGATGAAGGGTTTGGCGCCGAGCGTCCACTCGATGCTGTATTCCAGGCCATGACGCTTGAGCAGGTCTTCAACGTGCTGCTTGAGGCCTTCTGCCGTGCTGGCGGTGGAGAAGCGGAAGTTGAACTTCAGGTTCAGCGTGCCGGGAATCACATTCGTGGCACCGGTGCCGGCATTGAAGTTGGAGATCTGCCAGGTGGTGGGCGGAAAGTATTCGTTACCGTTGTCCCAGATGGTGGCCGAGAGTTCGGCCAGTGCCGGGGCAAACTGGTGAATGGGGTTGCGGGCTAGATGCGGGTAAGCCACATGGCCTTGCACGCCTTTGATGGTGAGGTTGCCGGAGAGCGAACCACGGCGGCCATTCTTGATCATGTCGCCACAGCGGTTGACCGAAGTGGGTTCACCGACGATGGCGTACTGGATGGTTTCGCCACGGGCCTTGAGGGCATCGACCACAATGGTGGTGCCGTCGTTGGCGGGGCCTTCTTCATCCGAAGTCAGCAGGAAGGCAATGGAGCCGGGGTGGTTCGGGTGCTCTGTGACAAATTGTTCTACGGCAACAATAAAGGCGGCGAGCGAGCTTTTCATGTCGGCGGCGCCACGACCATAGAGTTTGCCGTCCCGTTCTGAAGGTTCGAACGGGGGCGTTGTCCACGCATCGAGGTTGCCGGTTGGCACCACGTCCGTATGACCCGCCAGCACCATGAGAGGTGCAGTCGTGCCACGCCGTGCCCAGAGGTTGCTGGTGCCGTTACGGTCGATACGTTCGAAGCTAAAGCCCAGAGGGCTTAGGCGTTCGGCGATCAGTTCCAGGCAACCGGCATCTTCCGGGGTGACAGAAGCCCGCGCAATGAGGGCTTCGGCGAGTTGACGGACGGGTTCGCTCATTGTCTTTATGCGATTAGTCGCGCAGCAGGTCGTTGAGGCTGGTTTTGGCACGGGTCTGTGCGTCTACCTTCTTGACGATTACGGCGCAGTACAGGCTGTACTTGCCATCAGGCGAGGGCAGGTTGCCAGCAACGACGACCGAACCGGCCGGTACACGACCGTAGTGGATTTCGCCGGTTTCGCGATCGTAGATCTTGGTGGATTGGCTGATGTACACGCCCATCGAGATAACGCAGTTGTCTTCAACGATGACGCCTTCGACCACTTCCGAACGGGCGCCGACAAAGCAGTTGTCGCCAATGATTGTTGGGTTAGCTTGCAGCGGCTCGAGTACGCCGCCGATGCCAACGCCGCCCGACAGGTGCACGTTCTTACCGATCTGGGCACACGAGCCAACGGTGGCCCAAGTATCAACCATGGTGCCTTCGTCAACGAAAGCGCCGATGTTCACGTAGGAAGGCATCAGCACAACATTCTTGGCGATGAACGAACCACGACGGGCGGTGGCGGGAGGTACCACGCGGAAGCCGCCTTCGCGGAACTGGGCTTCAGTCCAGCCCTGGAATTTGGTGTCGACCTTGTCGAAGTAGCGCAGCTCACCGCTATCCTGCACGCGGTTGTCGTTGGTGCGGAACGACAGCAGTACGGCCTTCTTGACCCACTGGTGGGTGACCCATTCACCATTGATCTTTTCGGCAACGCGTAGGGCGCCGCGGTCCAGCTCATTAATAACCTGATCGATGGCTTCTACGGCTTCTTTAGGCGAACCGGTTGGCGACAGGTCGTTACGGTTTTCCCAGAGGTTTTCGATGACGGGTTGCAGGGGGTGATTGATGGCGTGGCTCATGGACATGGCTTTAAAAAGGGCTTGAAAGCCTTTCATTATACGGGAAAAGCTGTTTTTACCTGCAGAGAGTGGCTGAGAATTTTTGTCGTTTTCGTTTGAGAAGGTGGCCAGCTTCGGGTATCATCGGGCTTTCCCGCTGCACGTTTTGTTATGACCAAATATGTCTTCGTCACGGGTGGTGTCGTGTCTTCCCTGGGTAAGGGAATTGCGGCAGCCTCTCTGGGTGCGATTCTCGAATCGCGTGGCCTCAAAGTCACCCATTTAAAGCTCGATCCCTACATCAACGTCGATCCCGGCACGATGAGCCCATTCCAGCACGGCGAAGTGTTCGTGACGGAAGATGGCGCAGAAACCGACCTGGATCTCGGCCACTATGAGCGCTTTACCAGCGCCCGTATGCACAAGCGCAATAACTTTACGACCGGCCAGGTTTACGAGTCGGTGATCAAGAAAGAGCGCCGTGGTGAATACCTGGGTAAAACGGTTCAGGTAATTCCGCACATTACCGATGAGATCAAGCATCTTATTAAGCGCGGTGCCGAAGGCGCAGATGTGGCCCTGGTTGAAGTCGGTGGTACGGTCGGTGATATCGAATCGCTGCCGTTCCTGGAAGCTATTCGCCAGATGGGTATTGAAGAAGGCCGTAACAATGTCTGTTACATCCATCTGACCCTGTTGCCGTGGATTCCGACGGCCGGCGAACTGAAAACCAAGCCGACCCAGCACTCGGTAAAAGAACTGCGTGAAATCGGTATTCAGCCAGATGTGCTGCTGTGCCGTGCCGATCGTGAGATTCCTGTGGAAGAGCGCCGCAAGATTGCGCTGTTCTGTAATGTGGCACCGGAAGCCGTGATCGAAGCGCTGGATGCGCCATCGATCTACAAGATTCCGGAAATGCTGCACAATCAGATGCTGGACGAGATCGTCTGTCACAAACTGGCCATTCTGGCCCGTGCGGCCGATCTGTCGATCTGGAACAAGCTGGTGCATTCGCTGGATAATCCGCAGCGCTTTGTCGATGTGGCTTTTGTCGGCAAGTATGTGGATCTGACCGAGTCGTACAAGTCGCTGATCGAATCACTAGTACACGCCGGTATTCATACGCACTCGAAAGTCCGTATCCATTATCTGGATTCGGAAGATCTCGAGCGTAATGGCTGCGATGCCCTAAAGGATATGGATGCCATTCTGGTACCGGGCGGCTTTGGTAAGCGCGGTACGGAAGGCAAGATTGCTGCGATCCGTTATGCCCGTGAAAACAAGGTGCCGTATCTGGGCATCTGTCTGGGTATGCAACTGGCCGTGGTGGAATACGCCCGTGATGTGGCCGGTATGAAGGGCGCGCATTCGACCGAGTTCGATCCATCGTCGCCGTTCCCGGTGATTGGCCTGATTACCGAGTGGAAAGACCGTTCGGGCAAGATGGAACAGCGTTCGGAAGATTCCGATCTGGGCGGCACCATGCGCCTGGGCGGCCAGCTCTGCTTGCTGAAGCCAGGGTCGCTGGCTCGCGAGATTTATGGTGCGGACGAGATTACCGAGCGTCACCGTCATCGCTATGAAGTGAACAACACGCTGCTGACCAAGCTGGAAGAAGCGGGTCTGGTGGTTGCGGGTCGTGCACCTGTAACGGATCTGTGCGAAATGGTCGAACTACCGAAGTCTGTGCACCCATGGTTTGTGGGCTGCCAGTTCCACCCGGAATTCACCTCGAACCCACGTCAGGGTCACCCGTTGTTTACTGCCTACGTTAATGCCGCTGTGGCCCACCAGGATACGACCGGTGTGCGTAAGCAGGCGATCGCGAAAGAAGCTAAAGCATGAAGCTCGCCGGCTTTGAAGTTACAGATACCTCGACCTTTTTCCTGATTGCCGGGCCATGTGTGATCGAGTCCGAGCAGATGTGCCTGGATATCGCCGGCACGATGAAGGAAATAACGAGCGGCCTGGGTATCCCGTACATTTTTAAAGCCAGCTTCGATAAGGCGAACCGCAGTTCGGGCAAATCCTTCCGCGGCCCCGGTCGCGAGGGTGGCCTGGAGATTCTGGCCAAGGTGCGCGAACAGATCGGCGTGCCGGTACTGACCGATGTGCACGGCATTGATGACATCGCACCCGTGGCGGCCGTTTGTGATGTGCTGCAAACGCCGGCTTTTCTGTGCCGCCAGACAGACTTTATTGAGGCCTGTGCGGCCAGCGGTAAGCCTGTGAATATCAAGAAGGGCCAGTTCCTGGCGCCGGGCGATATGCAGAACGTGGTGGATAAAGCCCGTGATGCCGCCAAGGCTGCTGGCGTGACGGAAGACACCATCATGGTGTGTGAACGTGGCGCTTCGTTCGGTTATAACAATCTGGTGTCGGATATGCGTTCGCTGGCAATCATGCGTCGCACCGGTTGCCCGGTGGTATTTGATGCCACGCACTCGGTGCAGTTGCCGGGTGGGCAGGGTAGTTCTTCCGGTGGTCAGCGTGAGTTTGTGCCTGTGCTGGCACGCGCCGCTGTAGCCACGGGTATTCATGGCCTGTTTATGGAAACCCACCCGGACCCGGCCAAAGCCATGTCAGACGGCCCGAATGCCTGGCCGCTGGCACAGATGCCCCAATTGCTTGAACATTTGCTGACGCTGGACCGTGCGGTCAAAAGCGCCCGGATGTTCGATCTTTCCTGAAGTACTTTGACGTCCTGTTTAAACCACTACGTATTTAAATACCTACAAAGAAAGGCCTGACCATGAGCGCCATTGTTGACATCATCGCCCGTGAAATTCTGGATTCGCGCGGTAACCCAACTGTTGAAGCCGATGTGCTGCTGGAATCCGGCGTAATGGGCCGTGCGGCTGTGCCGTCGGGCGCTTCGACCGGTACACGTGAAGCGATCGAGCTGCGTGATGGTGATGCAAGTCGTTACCTGGGTAAGGGTGTAATGCGCGCTGTTGAGCACGTGAATACCGAGATCAGCGAAGCGCTGATCGGTCTGGATGCTCAGGAACAGGCATTCATTGATAAGACGCTGATTGATCTGGATGGTACGGATAACAAGGCCCGTCTGGGTGCCAATGCCATGCTGGCAGTATCGATGGCGGTGGCCAAGGCTGCTGCTGAAGAAGCCGGTCTGCCGCTGTATCGCTACTTCGGCGGTGCTGCCCCGATGTCGCTGCCCGTGCCGATGATGAACATCATCAATGGTGGTGAGCACGCTAACAACAGCCTGAACATTCAGGAATTCATGATCATGCCTGTGGGTGTGGATTCGTTCCGCGAAGCACTGCGCTGTGGCGCTGAAATTTTCCATGCGCTGAAGAAGCTGCTGGACAAGGCTGGTCACTCGACCGCCGTGGGTGACGAAGGTGGTTTTGCGCCTAATCTGGGTAGCCATGCCGAAGCGCTGGAAGTGATCATGCAAGCCATTCAGGCTGCCGGTTATGTACCAGGCAAAGACGTGTTGCTGGCGCTGGACTGCGCCGCTTCGGAATTCTACAAAGATGGTAAGTACGAGCTGTCGGGCGAAGGGCTGCAACTGACCTCGGCCCAGTTCGTGGATTACCTGGCAACGCTGGTGGATAAATTCCCGATCGTGTCGATCGAAGATGGTATGTCGGAAGCTGACTGGGATGGCTGGAAGCTGCTGACCGAACGTCTGGGCGACAAGGTACAGATCGTTGGCGATGATATTTTCGTGACCAACACCCGTATCTTCAAGGAAGGTATCCAGAAGGGTATCGCTAATTCGATCCTGATCAAGATCAACCAGATCGGTACGCTGAGCGAAACCTTCGCAGCGATCGAGATGGCCAAGCGCGCCGGTTACACCGCCGTGATTTCGCACCGCTCGGGTGAGACGGAAGATTCGACCATTGCCGATATCGCCGTGGGTCTGAATGCGGGACAGATCAAGACCGGTTCGCTGTCGCGTTCGGATCGTATCGCCAAGTACAACCAGCTGCTTCGTATTGAAGAAGATCTGGGTGACACTGCGTCGTACCCGGGTCGTGACGCGTTCTACAACCTGCGTTAATTCACACGCCCTATGCGTCCTTCAACCGCTATTCTGCTTGGCCTGGCTGTGGTGATTCAGTATCCACTATGGCTGGGTAAGGGTGGTTGGTTGAAGGTGTGGGAAAGCGATTCCCAGTTGCGTCAGCAGCGTGAGATGAATCGCCAGCTAGAACTGCGTAATGCAGGTCTGGAAGCAGAAACACGTAATCTTAAATCTGGCCTCGAAGCTGTTGAAGAGCGGTCCCGGTTTGAGCTGGGCATGGTTAAGCCTGATGAGATTTTTTATCAGCTTCCCCAGCGCAAGAAGGCGGCTGCCGACACTGCAGCGCCAGATACTGCCAAAACCGATGCGGCCAAGCCTGAATCTGATAAGGAAAAACAATGACTGGACTCGTTCACCGTAATACCGTTGTGACGCTGGATTACAGCGTTACGGATTCGGATGGTCAGGTGGTTGATGATGGTCGTAACCCGATCCGCTATCTACATGGCGGCTTTGGTGACATCTTTGACCGTATTGAAGAAACCCTCGAAGGTAAGAAAGTAGGCGAGTCGGTCACGGTGAAGTTGCAGCCTGAAGAGGCTTATGGCGACTACGACTCCGAGCTGGTTCAGATTGAAGAGCTGTCACGCTTCCCGAAGGAAACCAAGGTCGGCATGCAGTTCGAAGGTGCGCCTGAAGGTTCGGACGAAGACGATATCGTGATCTACCGTGTGACCGATGTGGCCGCTGGCAAAGTGGTGCTGGATGGCAACCATCCGCTGGCGGGTATGTCGCTGGTGTTCACATGCACGGTGCGTGATGTGCGCCCGGCAACGGCCGAAGAGCTGGAAGACGAGTGCGTGGGTGATGACGACGAAGAAGGCGAAGCGCCGCAGGTCATCATTCACTAATTAGATGCTGCGGGATCTTCCTCGTCGCCCTTCATGTCGAGCGGCGGCCAGGGGTAGGATTCAAAAATAAATTCAGTCCGGTGTACGGGATCGTCACCGGACTTTTTATTGCGTTCGATTTTTACCTGCACCCAACCTTGTTGTAAGGCGCCATAGGTTTCAACACGGGTGAAGTTCTGTATTGGCAGCTGGCTATCCGGGTTGAGCAGCGGGTGATCGATACGATGCACGCCATTGCCACCATGAACCATGAGTACCTGCCCGGGAAATTCGACGGTTTCCGATCGGATCAGATTGGCCAGTAACTGTTTTTCGGGGGGCGCATTACTATCCGCCTCGGGCGTGTCGAACTTGACTTGATGGGGCATCACCATCACGAGCATGGTGATGTCTTGTTTGCGTGCCTCGCTAAAGGCTTCTTTGATCCAGGCTTCGACGGCGCTCGTTCGGGTTTCAACGGACTCTGTGGCGGCGATATTTTTACGATCGACGCTGATGTTGTTGGGTGACGAGAGCGTAATAAAAAGCGCCGGGCCTGATTGCCAACGCATGTGCTCTGGATAATCCGCCTGGCGAATTAACGGTAGGCTGGGCTGGCCAAGGCTACGATCCGATTGATAGAAAGTTTTGCGGAGTAGATTGAGCCGTTCTTCAGGTGTGAAGTTGCCATTGGCACTTTTGCCGCAGAGCAACCATTCGGCATCACCCGGAACATAAAATGTGGGTAATGGTGCTGCTGCAAAAACCGGGTAGGCAGCGAGCAGATTGGTGTCTTTACAGTTCTGATCAGCGGGTTTGAGACCCCCCGTAGAGATGGCCAGCTCGGAACCCTTAGCAGCCATGTCGGCCAGCATACCTTTGAGATAGCCCTGGTGCTCCGGTGTCATGTAGACATCGCCAAAGAGCGCGAAGGTGAGGCTGCTAGCCCAGACAGATTGGCATCCGCACAGTACTGCGGCGAGCAGTATCCGCCGCAGGTACAGGTTGATGCTTCCGGATAGACGTTGAGTCATGTGGACTAATGCTTTGAGATATTTTTGAGATGGTACAGGGCATCCAGCGCCTGTCTAGGTGTCAGACTATCCGGGTCAAGCGTTGATAGTTTTTCAATGAGCGCAAGCTCAATGCCGGTGATCTGCGCTGCGGTGTTCTCTGCAACTTCCGGCACCGCATCTTCTGTATCAAAAAAGTCGGACTGATTGTTGCTGTCTTGCGTGTTCTGGCTATGGTGCACCGATTGCGCTTCCAGCTCGAGCAGGGTTCGACGCGCATCACGCACCACAGTGGCAGGGATGCCGGCGAGTGAAGCGACTTCAAT
>JBDLTI010000048.1:0-13148 GCA_039805865.1 Pseudomonadota bacterium
TCAATTACGGTTACACAGATTATCTGACCGTGCTTAATGCCGAAGATAGCTTGTTCAAAGCCCAACTGAATCTGGCACAAAGCCAGGCAGATCGCGCTCTATCTCAAGTATCGCTATACATGGCTCTGGGCGGCGGCTGGGAAGCTGCGGATCAGAAAACCATGACGGCCAACAAAGCCATTGCCGATGGGGATGATCCCAAAAACCCAGTGAATCAGCAGGGGATTTGGCCGTTTAAGTAAACGACAAAAAACAGAATCGTTAGAGGGCCTTGGGCGTGGTGTGCAGTAAGCGTTGAGCCTCTGCCATATCACCACGTACCAGTAGCTGCGACTCTGCCGCAACGCGGTCGATCGCCCGGTCGATATCAATCTGCTCTTCCTGCCGGGGGCGGTGCAATACAAAGTCCGCCACACCCTGATTTAACTGCAGCGAACGCGGGTGACCAATACCGATACGCAAGCGCCAGTAGTCTGGCGTTCCTAAGGCTGACTGGATGTCTTTGAGGCCATTGTGGCCGCCGCTACTACCGCCCAACTTGACGCGCAACTGACCTGGCAGCAGATCCAGTTCATCATGCAGCACCAGGACTTCGGCTGGTTGGATATTGTGAAAGCGCGCAAACGGGCCCACGGATTGGCCCGAACAGTTCATATAGGTTTGCGGTTTGATCAGCCAGACTTTGCGTCCATCCACATTGCCTGACGCCACTTCTGCTTTCATTTTCTTGTCAGCACTAAACGCAGTGGCGCCGATCACGCGCGCAATTTCATCCAACGCCCAACACCCGGCATTATGGCGCGTGCGCTCATACTCTGCGCCGGGATTGCCCAACCCCACAATCAAGCGAACAGGCGACAACACGACCGGTGCTTTTGGTTTTGCAGGAGCTTTAGGTGTCTGAATTTCGGCATTCATCATCGTAGGGCGTAGCGTATCGCATTTCCATTAAAAAAAGCCGTGCGGCGAACCGACACGGCTTTTAAGCACTATGCCGGCAAGCCGGCAAAGATTACTTAGGCTGCTGGTGTAGCGCCTTCGTCGGCAGCAGCGCCGGCGGCAGCATCAGAACCCTTAACGGCCATCACAGCAGCAACCACTGGGTTGCCTGCACCGTGCTGTACAACGCGCACGCCAGCTGGCAGCTTCAGATCGGTCACGTGCATCGAGTGGCCCATTTCCAGGGTCTTCAGATCCACTTCGATGAACTCTGGCAGAGCCTTAGGCAAGCAAGCAACATCGATTTCGGTAATCACGTGGCTCACAATACCGCCTTGCAGCTTAACGCCTGGGCAAACATCACCATTCACAAAGTGCAGTGGCACCTTGGTGTGGACTTCGGTGTTGGCATCAACGCGTTGAAAATCAACGTGCAGAACCAGCGGCTTGTATGCGTGCAGCTGAACGTCGCGCAGGAGGACATCCTGCTTCTGGCCATCAACAATCGCCGTTACAACAGATGCGTGGAAGGCTTCTTTACGCAGACACTGATAAATCTCGTTGTGATCTACGTCGAACGATTCAGCCGGCTTGCCTGCGCCATAAATGACACCGGGTACTCGGCCAGCACGACGCAGGCGGCGGCTCGCACTCGATCCCTGCACATCGCGCTTAGTAGCATTAAATTCAAAACTCATAACTTACTCCAATAAAGTGGACGATCCGCGACCAGATCATCCGGTAAAACCGGGGCCGAAGCCTCAGTCAATAAACAGCGAGGAAACAGAATCTTCCTTGCTGATGCGGCGGATGGTTTCCGCCAACAATTCTGCAACCGACAATTGACGGATGCGTGAACACTTTTGTGCGGCATCATTGAGCGGGATGGTGTCCAGCACTACCAGCTCATCAAGTGCCGAGTCATTCAGACGCTCGACAGCCGCGCCCGAAAGTACCGGGTGCGTGCAGTAGGCGGTAACGCTACGCGCGCCACTTTCTTTAAGGGCAACGGCCGCCTTACACAAGGTGCCCGCCGTGTCGACAAGGTCATCGACAATGATGCAGTCTTTGCCACTCACATCACCAATGATGTTCATGACTTCCGAGACATTGGCCTTCGGGCGACGCTTGTCGATAATAGCCAGATCACATTCCAGACGCTTAGCCAGTGAACGGGCACGGACAACACCCCCATGGTCTGGCGACACCACGATCGGCTTTTCCAGATGCTTGTTCTGAACATCATCGAGCAGAATCGGCAGGCCATAAATATTGTCGACCGGGATATCGAAGAAGCCCTGAATCTGCTCTGCGTGCAGGTCCATGGTCATCACGCGATCAACGCCGGCGGCGACGAGCATGTTAGCGACCAACTTGGCGGCAATCGGTACACGATTCGAGCGCGAGCGGCGATCCTGACGTGCGTAACCAAAATACGGGATGGCAGCGGTGATGCGGCCGGCCGAGGCGCGCTTAAGGGCGTCGACCATGACCAATAGTTCCATCAGATTATCGTTCGACGGATGGCAAGTAGACTGCAAAACAAATACGTCATTGCCGCGCACGTGTTCTTGGATCTCGACGCTGATTTCACCGTCCGAAAAGCGGCCAACATCAGCACGACCCAACGGTAAGCCCAAACGTTGAGCAACATCGGCCGCCAACTTCGCGTTAGCATTGCCGGCAAAGACCATCAGATTTTGGAAGGCCATGATCTGCTTATCCTTTTGGTTACTTTAACCAATCGGTGTGCCCGTCGACGGCACGCGTTAAATTTAACGTAGAAGCTACAAACAAAATGGGCAGCTGCTTTCTGGCAACTGCCCGCAATTCAGTGGCTGGGGAAGAAGGATTCGAACCTTCGCATGCCGGAATCAAAATCCGGTGCCTTAACCAGCTTGGCGACTCCCCAACACTCACCCCCATACGGGGTTGAGGGCGAAATTGTACCCGAAATTTCGGATTTGAACAGCCCCCTGCAACGCTTTTTTACAGGTGGCAACTAGGCAGGAATCAAGTCATGCAGGGGATGCTGGTCCAAACCCGGGGTCACCCACCCCTGCCAGGCCGGCGGCAAGCGCTGAAGTACCGCCTGAGCAGTCTTTTCCGCCTCAAATACTGCAAAAACACACGCACCGGAACCCGTCATGCGGACGCGACCGTCAGTTTCAGGCTGTTGTCGTAGCCACTGAAGGGCAGCGGCAACCTCCGGATAAAGCCGCGCAGCCACCCGCTCCAGGTCATTGGCACCAACGCCCTGATCTAGAGCCTCGGTCCAAGCAGCGGGGTCAATCGCCGGGGTGTCTCGACATAAATCCGGTGCCGTAAAAATTCCGGCGGTTGGCACCCCGACCCCCGGATGAACAATCAGATACCAGGCGGCAGGCAAACGCACCGGAGACAGGTTCTCGCCAACGCCCTCGGCAAATGCTGATTGCCCGTAGACAAACACCGGCACATCGGCGCCCAGCGGCAAAGCCAGCGCCTGCAACTCTGCCTGACTGCCCCCCAGGCGCCACAAATAGTTCAATGCAATGAGTACCGTGGCCGCATCAGAACTGCCACCCCCCAAGCCACCCCCCATCGGCAAACGCTTGGTGGTGTGAATAGTGACGCCATCCTCAATAGCTGCCGCCCGGCACAATGCCTGAGCGGCACGGACCGTTAAATCGTTTTCCGGCGCCACGCCCGCAATCGGGTTAGCCAGCAACACCTGGCCATCACTTCGTGGCACAAACCTTAACGTGTCCTCTAACGCCACAAAACGGAAGAGTGTCTGTAAAGAATGGTAGCCGTCAGCCCGCCGCCCCGTCACGTGCAAAAAGAGGTTGAGTTTTGCGGGGGCCGGATAGCAGGATGACCAGTTCCAACGCATGGCCACTTGGGGGTCAGGCAAAACAGCCGGTGTCTTAAAACTCATAGCGCATCAAGGGGCTGGCCGGTCCGCTGGGTCACTGACGCCGTCCCATTCCGTCAAAGCCACTCGCACCCAAAGACCATCCGGGCCGGCACCCTCAACGGCCAGCGGCCAATCTTCTGGCGCAGGTGCGCCGTAACGATACTCAAACACCCAGCCGCGCGCTCCCGCAGCCAACACCCGACCATCGGCATCGCGTGCCTGAACCGCCGTTTTTGCCCATCGCCCACGCAACCAGGCATCTGCCGCCACGTCCGGCAACCGAACGCCGGCAAGGGATTCTCCCAACGCCTGCAAACTCGTCGCCTCACCCCGCTTACCTCTGGCATCCTGCCAGCGCACACCCGCAGGAGTGAGTTCAATCTTGGCCAGTGCATTGCCTAAAGGTCCGATCAACCACAAGGTGTCATCGTCTCTCTGGTGCTGCCAGGCAAATCGCCCTGCAACAGGGTCAGGCACATTCGCCTCAGCGGTATCACTGACTCGCTGCCCAGCCACAAATCGGCCGGCCAGCTGCCACTGCTGCCCACTATTAAGCTGCGATGACTTGGCTGCGCCATTGACCTCGGGCCCCGGCACATGCGCGCAAGCGGAAAGCAGCAGGAGAAAAACCAAGGCAATCCAACGCGACATAGACCTAATCACAGCGACTGACTGGGCGTAGCTGCAGGTGCCGAATCCAGGCCCAATGCCTTGCCTTTGTCACGCAATTGCACGTTATCCGGGAACTGCCGCAGGCCTACCCGCCAGACTCTAGCGGCCTCTTCATCCCGCCCCATCGCCTTAAGCACGACAACCTGGTGCTCGATAATTTCGGGGTCCAGACGCAACGATGCCGCCTTGTTTAAAAACTCGAGGGCAACGGGATAATTTTTTTCGCGGTAATACAGCCACCCCATACTGTCCAGAATGAACGGATCATTCGGAGAGAGTGACAAGGCTTTTTCCAGTAATACGCGTGACTCTTTGAGATGGATATTCCGATCGGCGTAAGTAAAGCCGAGTGCGTTATAGGCCTGCGCATATTTAGGGTCGCGCTTGATCACCTCGCGCATGCTTTGCTCAAAAACGGCCAGCTTGCCCGAGCGCTCCGCCAACATCCCCCGCTCATAGCGCAGCAAAATACTCGACGGATCTTTTTTGAGCGCTGCATCTACCAGCTTGAATGCACCCACCACATCACCACTGTCTCGCACGAGGGTTGCCTCACCCACCACCAATTCAGCGCGCATGGCAGCATCGCGAGCCGGCGTTGTTTCAAGCAGTGCCTGCGCGGCCTTCAAATCGCCATCGCGCGCCATGAGATTAGCCGCCCGCAACCGTGCCGTTACAAAATATTCGCCGGGCAACACCTTAAGGTAATGCAATACGGCATCGGAATCTGCCGCAGCAATCCGCTGAGATTCACCCCGGTTTTTAGCTAGCTCTGCCTGGCTCTCGTAGGCAAGGCCGAGGTTATATTCGATCAAGGAGGTATCCACCGAGTCTACAAGCAGCAAACGCTGTAATGCCTGAATGGCGAGAGGCGGATCTTGCGCCTGAATAGAAATCGCGGCGGCAGCAAACAACGGCTCAGGCGCAATCTCTTTCTGCGTTACCAGAACCTGCAACTGGGCTTTGGCATCTGCTGGCCGATCTGCCGACAGAAGTTGCTGCGCATACACAGCACGAATGGCCGATACATTCGGGTAATCAGAAAGATAATCGGCCAGAATTTTTAACGCAGCGGCTGGCGACTTTTGGGCCACAATTTGCGCATTCAAAAGCACGCCAGGTTCCGAATCCGGCTTCAGTCGACGCGCCTTCTGCACCGCATCCAGGGCGGCAGCATCATCCCCTGCACGCAAGGCAGCCTGCGCCCGGGCGAGCTGCGCATCAGGCACCGACAGATAAGGCGCCGTCACCGCATCAATCAAAACGCGTGCGCGCTGCGGGTCGGCCTGCGCCGGAAAGCGCTGGCCGAGCAACAATAACTCCTGGGGCCTCTTATCCGCAGGCAGCAACGACAGGTAGCGCAACAAGACGGGTTGCGCATCGGCATACCGGCCCATCAGTATCTGGGTAGACGCCAGCACATTCAGCGCATCAGTTGAATTCGGCTCTTTCTCAACCCAAAGCCTTGCCGCTTCGAGCATGAGCTCCGGCTGACGGTTCATGGTGGCTACTTCGAACGTGCGCCGGAAGATTTCGGGATTGTTATATTTCAGCGCCAGATCGGCATAAGCTGCCAATGCCACCTGGGGCTTATCCCGCTTAAGCGCAATCTCAGCCAGAATGACTTCAAACACAACCTGTGGCGGCGTATCAATAGTCTGAACAGCGGCAGGCACTGTGGCCACTTCTGCACAAACAACCCCTGAAGCCAGCAAGCCGCCCAATAATCCGAAAGATTTAAAAGGGGCCTTCTGCTTGAACGCACTGCAAAAGCGGGACAGTAAAAAACTTGGTCTGAACGGCATGGTGGCGTTATCTTATCCCGTCTTAAGCGCTTTTCACCGAAATATTGCGAGAGGATGAATTCCGATGCCCGAATTGCCCGAGGTTGAAGTCAGCCGACTTGGCCTGGAACCCGAGTTGCGCGGCCGTTTAATCACCGGCGCCGTAACGCGCACGCCCAAGCTACGCTACCCGCTACCGGACAATCTCAATGCGCGCTTACGAGGCAGCCGCCTCAAAGAGATCCGCCGGCGCGGCAAATATCTTTTATTGGATATTGATCAGCGTCCCAAAGGCAGCGATGCATCGACGGCCACCTTGATTCTGCACCTGGGCATGTCGGGAAGCTTACGTATCGTGACCCCGGACACGCCGCCTCAGACACATGACCATGTGGACATCGCATTTGGTGAAAAGATCCTACGACTCAGGGATCCGAGACGATTTGGCGCATTACTCTGGCACGACGATGCAACACCCCTGATGGCGCATCCGCTGATGGCTGTACTTGGTGTCGAACCTCTTGAAGATGAGTTCAACGGCGCCTGGTTACACGAACACCTGCGCAAGCGTAGCGGCCCGATCAAACCTGTGCTGATGGACAGCCACCTGGTCGTTGGCATTGGCAACATCTATGCGGCAGAAAGTCTTTTTATGTCGGGCATTTCACCACTTCGTGCCGCGCAACGCATCAGTGCTTCGCGCTGCGATCTATTAGCCGATGCCGTTAAAAAGACGCTCTCGGCGGCGGTGGCCGCTGGTGGTTCCAGCGTCAGAGACTACGTCCATTCGGATGGTGGCGCCGGGTGCTTTCAACTGCAATGCGCCGTCTACGAACGGGAAGGCGAGCCTTGTGTGAGCTGCGGCAAACCGATTCGAAGAATCCGGCAGGCGGGTCGATCAACGTTTTACTGCCCGCACTGCCAGAAGTAATTACTTACCGGTCAGGCCTTCGTACTTGGCCCAGAGTTGTTCCTGGTTTTCTTCGTGCGCAGGATCCTTAGGAATGCAATCGACCGGACAGACTTGCTGGCACTGCGGCTCGTCATAATGGCCAACACATTCCGTACATTTATTCGGATCAATCACATAAATTTCCGGACCTTGTGAGATTGCCTCGTTAGGGCACTCAGGTTCACAGACATCACAGTTGATGCACTCATCAGTAATCATGAGCGACATAGCAGACTCCTGGACAACGATTAAAGAGGGTAATTAGGGGCGAATTGTCCCTGATTGCAGGGTTTTTAGCCACCCCACACGCATTAGGGAGATGGTTTGCCCCAACCACGCTTCACAAAACATGCATTGATGTGCGGCGAGACAAATGAGCTGACGTCGCCACCGAGGCGGGCAATTTCACGCACCATCGTGGCCGAAACAAACATGTGACGCTCACCTGGCGTTAAAAAGACCGTTTCCACTTCCGGATATAGACGCCGGTTCATGCCCGCCATCTGGAATTCATATTCGAAGTCGGAAACCGCCCGCAAGCCACGAATTAGAACCTTTGCTTTTTGTTCGAGTACAAAATCCATCAGCAAACCGTCAAAACCAACCACGCGTACATTATCCAGCGGTGCCAGAACCGTTTTGGCCATATCAATCCGCTCTTGCAGACTAAACACCGGATTCTTCGAGCGGCTCTCTGCTATCGCCAAAACCACTTCATCGAACATCCCGGCGGCGCGGCGCACCAGATCTTCGTGCCCACAAGTCAGTGGGTCGAAGGTTCCCGGGTAGATGGCGATTTCACGTTTCAGCATGTCTGGCAGATCCGGCAGAAGTCTCGAAAGAATAAAGATGATAATGCACTTGGCCCGCTTGCCCACGTTTCAGACAATGCAAACCGGGAGCCAATTCATCTGGCAATGCTTGCTCTGCCTCGACGTAGAGACGCGCATCGTCTGCCAGATGCGGCAATAATGGCACGATGATCCGATCCAGCCAACCCTGTCCATAGGGTGGATCCACGAACACCAGATCCAAGGGCGGCATCGATTTCTTCAGGTAGGCCAGCGCATCCGCACACACCACGCTCAACACCGGCTCTTTCAGCAGATCGGCTGCGCCCTGCAAGCTACGCGCAACAGCGGGTAGCTGCTCCACCAGCACCACAGACGCCGCGCCACGTGATGCCGCTTCAAAGCCCAGCGCACCTGATCCGGCAAACAGATCCAGGCAACGCCAACCGGATAAATTCTGACCCAGCCAATTAAACAGCGTCTCCCGCACCCGATCCGGCGTAGGTCGTAAACCCGGCGCATCAGCAACAGGCAGCTTCCGGCCGCGATGCTTGCCACCGATAATACGCACCTGATTCGGGCGTGCGGATGCCACTACTTTGGCCATGCTTAGTCTGCGGCCGTCCGTACGGTCACCAATTGTTCAGGCCTCACATGCTTCTGGAGTGCGGCACGGATAGCTTCTGGCGTCAGCGCACGAACACGCTCCGGATACTTTTCCAACCAGTCTGTTGGCAACCCATAGAACGCCATCACACCCAGGTTCGCGGCCAGCTTGCTATTGGAATCAATCCGCAATGCGAACCCGCCGGCAATGTTGTCTTGTGCGGCTTTCAGTTGCGTTGGCGTTGGGCCACGTTTCAAGAAATCGTTCAACACACCGTTGGCCACCTTCAATGCATCATCGGCCTGCGACCGTTTTGTTTCAAGACCAATAGTAAAAGGGCCTTCGACCAGTTTCGGATCAAAATAACTGTAAACGCTATAGGCATAGCCACGATCTTCGCGCACAGCCTTGGTCAACAAAGAGACAAATCCACCGCCGCCCAGCGTGTAATTGCCTACCTGCAATGCAATCTGCTCCGGGTCATCCCGCGCTACCGATGGCATGCCGACCAGCAGATGCGCTTGCGATGCCGGATGATCTACCCGCACCACTTTAGCTGCAGAAGCGGCCGGCTTCGGTAGTGTCCGTGGAATCTCGCGCTGATCTGCCGGCAACGATGCCGTTAACTGCACAGCGAGTGCTTCCGCTTCTGCACGTGTGAGATCCCCCACCAGTGCAATGCTCGCCCGCTCGGCGCTGTAGTGCTGCCGCCAGAATTGCTCCAGATCGGCACGGCTCATAGCCGCCACAGATTCCGGCGTTGCCAGACGACCATAGGGATGGTCCGGATATATCGCCGACATATAGGCACGCTGCGACAACACCTGAGGCTTCGTTAACGCCTCTTTCAGCCCTGCAATACTGCGCGCCTGATCCCGTTTAAAAACACCCGCATCAAAGTGCGGCCTAGCGATGGCATCGGTCATCAACGCAATTGCCGTGGTGCGACGCTCCGGATCCGACAAGGTGCGCAAAGTCACGCTCGCGCTATCCATCCCCGCCCCAGCGGTCATCTGCGCCCCGATATCAGCCAGGGTCTCCGCCACTTCTTTTTCGTTACGGGTACCCGCCCCCTGGTCGAGCAGACTCGCCGTCATCGAGGCCAAGCCCACCCGATCAGCTGGATCAAATGCCGAACCGGCCAGAAAGCTGATCTGCACATCGACAATAGGCAAGGCATGTGTTTCTATGAAATACACACGGGTACCTTGCGCGGTTGTCCAGGATTGAACCGGTGCCGCCATGGCTTGCACACTCAGCAGCGCAGCGGCTAACGCCAATGACTTCATCATTTGCTTCATTATCATTAGTGACGACCTCCCGCCTGAACGGCTTCTGCGCGTTTAGCACGTGCCGCAAGCTCTGCGGCATCCAAGGGTTGCGGCACCAGTCGTGCGATCGTGAGCTGATCATCCTTGAAATAGCTTTGTGCAACCCGTTGCACATCGGCAACCGTCACTTGATTCAGCTTATCCAGCATCAATGGGCTGGCTTGCCAGCCGTAGCCCAAGGTTTCAAGCATGCCGATTTCCATCGCCTGTCCCATCATCGAATCTTTCTTGTACACCTCAGAAGAGCGCAACTGGCTCCGTGCCCGTGTCAGTTCCTGTTCCGTCACCCCCTTGTTGGCCACCTCCGTTAGTGCACCCCGAATGGCTTGCTCCAGCTGGTCAATGGTATACCCCGGACGCGGTGACGCCTGCAACATAAACATGCTGGGTCCACGATTGGTGCTGTCGTAACTGGTATCAACCGAAACAGCCACCTGCTGTTCCTTCACTAGCGCCGTAGGCAAACGGGCAGCATCATGGCCATCCAGAATCTGTGCCAACATCTCCAGCGCATACGGATCGACATCCTTCCGTGGGTCATTAAGTCTCGGCACCTTCCACCCCATCACCAGCAAAGGCAGATCCGCCGGTGCTTTCACATCCAGCTGTCGCTTCCCTGCCTGCATAGGCTCTTCATACTGTTTACGCTCCGGCAACGCGCGTGCGGGAATGGCGCCATAGGTCTGGCGAGCCCAACCGAACACCTGCTGATGGCTCACATCGCCCACAATCACGAGCGTGGCGTTATTAGGCACATACCAGCGGCGATACCAGTCACGCACATCAGCAACCGTCATCTGCTCCAGATCGCTCATCCAGCCAATCACTGGGCGTCGATAGGGGTGCGCCTGCCAGGCGACGGCATTCATGGCCTCATGCACGCGAGCGCTGGATTGGTCGTCTGTACGCATGCGGCGCTCTTCCATAATCACCTGAATTTCCTTGCTGTAACCACCAGGCTCCAGGGTTAAATGACGCATCCGATCCGCTTCCAGCGCCATCACGGTTTTGAGCTGTGCCGCTGGCACTTGCTGAAAATAGGCCGTGTAATCCGTACTCGTAAAGGCATTGTCGCGCCCGCCCACGGCGGCAACCCGTCGGTTAAACTCACCCGGCCCTACGCTGGGCGTGCCTTTGAACATCATGTGTTCGGTCACGTGCGCGACCCCAGTAACGCCATCACGTTCATCAATGCTACCCACGCGATACCAGACCATCTGCACGGCCGTAGGCGCGCGGTGATCTTCGCGAACAACCACCCGCATGCCATTAGCAAGCGTGGTTTCAAAGGTGTTATCCGCATCCGCTACCGCCCATGCCCCTGCAGGCAACAGAAGCACGGCACATAAAGAGAAAAGCCCCAAGGTCGTTCGTAATCGCATAAGCTATTTTATCTAGGCTAGAATCAAAGATTAACAAGGATACCCCTGCCACCATGTCTGACGCTACTGATACCCAACCACGCCGCTCCTGGCGCGAACGTCTTTTTGCCGGTCTCACCAAGACGCGGCAACAGATTGGTGGCTCGGTACGCGGTTTATTTGCGCGCGGCCAGGTGGATGACGAACTCCTCGAAGAGCTGGAAGCCCTGCTCCTCTCGGCCGATGTGGGTGTCGAAGCAACCATTATCCTGATCGAAGACCTGCGCCAACGCGCCCGTAAACAGAACCTGCAAACCGCCGAAAGCATCCAGGCAGCCATGGTGGATTGCCTGACGGATCTATTGCAGCCCCTTGAAGCCCCGTTGCAGATCACCCCGCCACCCGGCTCTCCCTTTGTCATTATGGTGGCTGGCATCAATGGTGCGGGCAAAACCACGACCTTGGGCAAACTCGCGCACCACTTTCAGGCGGCTGGGCACTCCGTGCTGCTCGCAGCAGGCGATACCTTCCGCGCAGCGGCGCGTGAGCAACTGCAGGCGTGGGGCGAACGTAATAACGTCACCGTGATTGCGCAAGAAGGCGGCGACCCCTCTGCCGTGATCTTTGATGCGGTTCATGCCGCCAAAGCCCGTGGCATTGATATCGTTTTAGCCGACACCGCCGGTCGTTTGCCGACCCAGATGCATCTGATGGATGAAATCGCCAAAATCCGCCGGGTCATTAACAAAGCCGAAGCCAGCGCACCGCACGAAGTATTGCTGGTACTGGATGGCACGATTGGTCAAAACGCCATCGGCCAGGTCAAGGCTTTCGACAAGGCCATCGGCGTTACCGGCCTGGTTATCACCAAGCTGGATGGCTCTGCCAAGGGCGGTGTCATTGCTGCGATCGCCAAGCAATGCCCGAAACCTGTTCGATATATTGGCGTTGGCGAACAAGTCGACGACCTGCAGCCATTTAGTGCGCGCGCCTTTGCCGAAGCACTGCTCGGCTAGCCTCTGATGACGATGTTAAATACCCTCAAGCGCGAGTGGCCGTTTTTTCTCTGCCTGATCACTGCCGCAACGATTCTTAGCACGCCCACGATTCTCACGGAATGGTCGGCTCGTGGCTGGGTTGCCGGCATACTGTTCCTGATCACCCTTTCCGCGATCTTCCGAGTTACCCATCATGCGGATGAATTGGCCGAGATGCTGGGTGAGCCCTACGGCACCCTGATCCTGACCATGTCGGCCACGATCATCGAAGTGGCCATTATGATTACCGTGCTCGGCCACAACGACAACAACCCAACCTTTGTGCGTGACACGATTGCCGCCACCGTAATGATTACCGTTGGTCTGATGTTGGGCCTCGCCATGTTTATCGGTGCGTTTGTGCACCGACAGCAAACTGTAAACACCGAAGGTGCGCTGACCTACCTGGGACTGATCGTTCCCCTGGCGATTCTTGCCTTGATCCTGCCCAACTTCACCGCCACCACCATCGGCCCCACGTTGGCGCTGGCTCAGGAAGTTTTTATCGCCATCGTTTCGATCGTGCTGTATGGCATCTTTCTCTTTATCCAGACCCGCCGGCATCGGCAGATGTTCAAAGATCGTTCTGCACCCGAGCCACTCACTTTCGATTCTGGCAGCGCGGGGCGCAAACACAAACGCGGATATACCGGAAAAGAGCTCTGGACCAGCATCGCCTGGCTGGTTGGCAATCTGTTTCTGGTTGTTTTTCTGGCCGAAGAACTGGCTGTTCTTATTGATGACCAACTTGAATCCAAAAATCTGCCGGAAGCCT
>JBDLTI010000049.1:0-13085 GCA_039805865.1 Pseudomonadota bacterium
ATCCTTATGTGCTATCGGCCTTTGATGCCGATGGGCGAGTTGGCATTGATTATGGTGTTTACGGCGTTCCGGAAACCTATGTCATAGATCAGACCGGTGTGATCCGATACAAACACGTGGGTCCGGTTACACCCGAAGTCGTGCAAACACTGATTGATCCGATGCTCAAAGGACTCAAATAATGAAAAGGCTATTTAAGCTTTTTGTTGCAATCTGGCTAATAACAGCCGGGGCTGCTTACGCTGCCGAAGCACAACCACTTGCCCAGAATCCGCTTGTTGAAACGCGCCTCAACGCCATTTCAGAAAACCTGCGTTGTCTGGTGTGCCAGAATGAATCGCTGGCAGGATCACGAGCTGAACTGGCCGAGGATTTGCGCCGTGAAGTACGTCATCTCATTGAAGCGGGTAAATCAGATAAGGAAATCATTGATTTTCTTGTGAGCCGTTATGGCGACTACGTGCTTTATGACCCGCCCTTCAAAAGCACCACCCTGTTTCTATGGGTGGGCCCCTTTATCTTGTTGGCAGGTGGGCTCATTGGCCTGGTGGTTTTCTTGCGTCGTCGAAGCCGGCAAGGTTTGATTGACGAACCAGACTATTCACCGGTAGCAACGCCGTCAGATGGCATGGCACCTACTAAAAATAGAGAGGCAGGCCGTTGGTTGCTATGGTTGATCATGGTGCTGATCCCGCTTGGGGGAGGATTGGTTTACCTGAAGGTTGGTAATCTTACTGCCCTGAATCCGGCTAACGTTAACCCTGCACCCGATCCGAATGCCATGGTGGCACGCTTACAGGCCAAGATGGATGCCAATCCGGATGACCCTGCCGGTTGGCAGCTGCTTGCACGCGCCTATATGGTTATGAATCGTCCAGATGACGCGGTTAAAGCCTTTGGACACATCCTGCCGTTGATCAAACAGGAGCCACAGCTCATGGCCGATTATGCCGAAGCGCTGGCCGCCTCGGGTGATCTCAAAGGCGCGCGTACCTGGATCAATAATGCGTTACAAAAAGGCAGCCAGGATCCCAAAGTGCTTTTCCTGGCGGGCGGCCTGGCTTTCGACGAAGGCAATTACAAACAGGCCATTGGCTTCTGGGAGCGCATTCTCAAACTGGTCGCCCCGGATTCGCCCGAAGCCAAGTTCGTTCAGGAGAACATCGGTGAGGCGCGAGCCCGCATGAAGTAAGCGGATAAGCGCTGGCAGCCATGCAAAGGGAGCCTAGGCTCCCTTTCTTAATAGCATTTTGTACGAACGTATTATTTGAGAGTTTTAGAAGCTTTTTCTACAGCCGCTTTATCCAGCGCCTGTTGGGCTTCTGGCGGCATATAGTTTTCATCATGCTTGGCCAGCACTTCTGATGCCTTGAAGTTAGGTGTTGTGCCTACATCGTCTAGCTTGCCCTGAGCGACAACGCCTTTGCCTTCGCGAAACAGATCAGGCAGGATGCCTGTATAAGTTACCGGAATGTCGTGTACGGTATCTGTTACGACAAAGCGCACGTTGACACCCTCTCTTTGTAAGCTACCTTCTTTGACCATACCGCCGATTCGGAAGGCGCGATTCTTCGGTGCTTCACCCGCAGCAACCTGAGTCGGTGTAAAGAAGAACACCAAGTTTTCTTCAAAAGCGTTGAGAACCAGTGTGGCGGCAACACCAATAACGGCAAGCGCGCCAATGATCAGAGCAAATCGTTTGTGACGTGGTTTCATTTTAATAGAATCACAACAGGTAGTTATTTCGGATGTCTTTAAGTGCTTGCTTGCGGCGGTGCTTTACCAGTAGCGGTTCAGCGATCATGGTGACTGCGCATACGCCAAAGCTCCCCCAGACGTATAGACCATAGCCGCCCATAGCAAAAAAGTCGCTAATTGATTGCCACTGCATTATGCGGCTCCCTTCACTTCCGGTAAGTGGTGTACCCACTCGGTATTGGCTTCACGTTCCAGCATGATAGTGCGTGCACGCATTAGGGCAACCGCAATAGTGTAAGCCCAGAAAGACAAAGCCATAATCAGCATCCCCCAGAGCATGGTGCTGGCCATGCTGGGAGACTTGGTCAAAGAGACTGATGCACCTTGATGTAAGGTGTTCCACCACTTCACCGAGAAGTAGATGATCGGTACGTTCACCACACCCACAAGGGAGAGCAGGGCGCCGGCACGATCGGCGCGACGCGGATCATCAATAGCAGCTTGTAGTGCAATGAAACCGATGTAGAGGAAAAACAGAATGAGTTCGGAGGTGAGACGTGCATCCCAGACCCACCAGGCCCCCCACATGGGTTTACCCCAGAGTGCGCCAGTCCATAAAGACAGAAAGGCAAACAAAGCCCCGGTTGGTGCCAGGGCGCTGGTCATCATGCCTGATAGGCGGGTATTGAAAGTGAGGCCTAGCAAAGACCAGAAAGCCATGATGCAGTAGATAAACATCGACATCCAGCTGGCCGGGACGTGGATAAAAATAATGCGATAGCCCTGACCCTGTTGCGCATCCGTTGGTGCAACAAAAAAACTGATGTACAAGCCAATGGCGCCTAGAACGGCGGCCAGAGTCCAGAACATGGGAATGAGTTTGCCAGCCAGTGGGTAAAAGGTGCTGGGGGCGCTGTATTTAAACAAGTTGATCATGTTGCTATTTTATTCCAATGAAATGCGTAGCGCAGCCGTGGTTGCCCAGGGCGCAAAGGCGGCGGCCAGAATCAGTAGTGCACCTAATAGGGAAAAGTGTCCCATGGCGCCTAAACCGGCAATATAGGACTCGACTGCACCCGCCCCAAAAATCAGTGTTGGTATATAAAGCGGCAGCACGAGTAAGGAAACCAGTAAAGCGCTACCACGAGCGCCCAATGTCAGCGCGGCACCAATGGCACCCAGCAGTGACAACAAGGGTGTGCCGATCAATAAAGTCAGCATGAGGATACCAATGGCATCTGTCGGCAAGTCGAATTGCAGACCAATGACGGGTGCGAGTAGTACCAGCGGTAAACCGCAGACAAGCCAGTGTGCGGTAATTTTACCGGCGACAAGAACGCTGAGTGGTTCTGGAGAGAGCACCATTTGTTCTAGTGTGCCGTCCGCATAGTCAGCAGCAAAGAGCCGTTGCAATCCTAGAAGGGTGGCGAGTAATGCGGCAATCCACATGGCTCCCGGCGCGATTTTTCTCAGGAGATCGGGTTCTGGCCCAATGCCCAGTGGCAGCAAGGTCGTCACAATGACAAAGAAGAACAGCGCGGTTAGCACCTCGGTCTTTCGCCGCATAACAAGCAGCAAGTCCCGATGTAGTGCGGCAAAGTAAGCGGAAAGCACCGGCATTAATGGCTCCCCGATAGATTGAGCACAAAGCCGTGGGCATCTGTACCTAAGTCGGGCGTCTGATGGCTGGTGAGCACCAGCATGCCAGCTTGAGTGAGATGCGCTTTGAGTAGATTCTGCACGTCAGCAATGGCATTCACGTCGAGTGCGTTGAAGGGTTCGTCCAGAATCCATAGTTTGGCCGGGCGGAGCAGGGCTCGGGCTAGTAAGCCACGACGTTTCTGTCCCGCTGAGAGCACGCGTGCCGGCAAATGTTGACGCTTGGCCAGACCCATACGGGTGAGGGCTTCACGGATATCTGCATCCTTGATCTGCAGGCCATCCATTCGGCATAGCGCTTGCAGGTTTTCGGTGAGAGTGAGATCTTCTTTCAGGCCGGCGTTGTGACCGATGTAGAGCAAATTCTGATGATACTGACTGCGTTGTTTGCTGATAGGCGAGCCTTGCCATAAAACGTCGCCATCAGCTGGCAAGGTTAGACCCGCAAGTATGCGTAGCAGACTGGTCTTGCCGGCGCCATTTTCACCTTGCAGGTAAAGCCATTGCCCGCTACCAAGTTGCAGGTCTAAGCCTTGAAACAAGGTCTGCTTGCCACGAATGCAAGAAAGATTACGGGAAACAAGAGCGGGTGTGTGCATATTAGCCAAGCACGGTATCAAGCGTCATCATCAAAGCAAAACCGGCAACCAGACCGATAGTAGCGAACTTCTGGTGGCCATTGCGGTGTGTTTCAGGAATCACTTCATTTGACACAACAAAAATCATGGCGCCAGCTGCTAGGCCAAGGCCGATGGGATAAGCGATTGCCAATCCGCTAGAGAGCGTGATGCCGATGATTGATCCTAAAGGTTCAAGCAGGCCAGTAAGCGAGGCAATCGCTACGGATTTAAGTGGGCTGTACCCAACGCCACGTAGTGCCATAACTACCGCTAGGCCTTCAGGAATGTCCTGCATGGCAATTGCTGATGTGAGCGGTATGCCCACCTGTAAATCTCCTTGGGCAAAACTCACGCCGATCGCCATCCCCTCTGGCAGATTGTGTAAAGCAATTGCCAACACAAAAAGCCAGATACGACTGACCCGATGAGACTCTGGGCCATAAGTGCCGGTCTTTGAATGCTCGTGAGGGGTAAATTCATCCATGCCCAGCATGAGCATTACACCCAGTGACATGCCTAGAACCACAGTTGCGGCACCAATAAAAGCACTGCCGGTAAGTGCTTCACCCGCTTTAATACCAGGAAGAATCAGAGAAAATGAGCTTGCGGCGAGCATCATGCCTGCTGCTAATCCAAGCAAGGTGTCTTCAATTCGCTGTGGCAAGCTTTTTAGAACAAACCCGGGAAGTGCACCAAGGGTTGTTAGCGCAAATCCAGCAACCCCACCCCAGAGGGCGTAGCGCAAATTTTCATCGGGGCTGCCGTTGATCACATCATGCAGTCCACTTAGAAATAGTAGTACTACAGCAAGGCAAGAAACCGCCAGTCCGGCAGCAGTTATCGGATGTGCCTCGACATGACGCCATAATGCGTACTGCCTCATTAAGAAAGAGAGACGACGAGACTGTGCCATCAGACAACGGAATGGGTACGAAAGTTACAAAAAATCATAAGTGATATCGTACCGGAGAGCGTTGATTCCGTCATCTCCGGGTGTTTTGTCTCTATCATTTTTGGGTTGCGTTAAAATCGAAGCATGACACAACTATCTCCCAATTTCTGGCAAGAAAAATTTGAAACTCAACAAACCGGTTGGGATCGAGGTCAAGCAAGTCCTCAGCTTTTAAAGTGGCTTCAGAGTGGAGCGCTGAACGCACGTGACACCCGGCGTATTGCCGTCCCAGGCTGTGGCAAGGGCTGGGAAGTGGCGGCACTGAGCCGCGCAGGCTTTGAAACAACTGGCCTCGATTACACACCTGCTGCTGTGGCAGAGGCACAACTGCGTTTGGAAGCGGCTGGTTTGTCGGCAGAAGTGGTTCAGGCCGATGTTTTAATCTACAGGCCCGAACAGTCGTTTGATGCCGTCTATGAACAAACCTGCCTGTGTGCACTTACGCCAGATACCTGGATTACTTACAGTCAGCAGCTGGCTCAGTGGATCCGCCCGGGTGGGCATTTATATGCGCTTTTCATGCAGGTGGCGCGCCCGGGTAGCCAGGAGGGCTTGGTTGAAGGGCCGCCGTTCCATTGTGATATCAACGCCATGCACGCGCTATTTGACCAGCGCCATTGGCGCTGGCCTGCAGGTGCACTCACTCAGGTGCCACACAAGAACGGTCTATTTGAACTGGCAGTTATTCTAGAGCGGGTTTAAGCAACAAAACGATTTAAGCCTTGGCTTCGGTGACGCGTTTCTGGATGTGGGCGAGCGCTTCTTCCACCTGATCCACCAGAATCAGACAGATATCGCCCGGCTCCAGTTTAGAGAGCGCCTGATCAATGGCTAGGAACTCGCCTTTGATCTCGTCGATTTCTTTCACCTGATGCGCTTCATCCAGACCTTCGCGGAGTAGTTTGACCACTTCACCTTCGCTACGTCCACGCTGACAGGCATCTTCGTAAAGAACCACGTAGTCAAAAACGTTGCCTAGAATGCGCGTCTGACGACGAATGTCATCATCACGACGGTCACCAGCGCCACTGATAACAACAGAACGGCGCTTGCCTGGCATTTCGTGAATGGTATCGGCAAGCGCACGAATCGCATCCGGGTTGTGGCCATAATCTGCAATGAGTGTTGCGCCTTTATAATCAAAGCGGTTGAAGCGGCCTGGTACGGTGTCAGCATCACTCATAAAGGTTGCCAGACCCGAAACGATGTATTCCCATGGGATACCCAGCGCCCAGGCGGCACCGACAGCCGCCATCACGTTTTCTACCTGAAAGCCGATCTGACCGCCATCGGTGAGCGGAATGTCCTTGAGCGGCATGCGGAACATGGCCTTGCCCTGAGCGGCGATAATCTCGCCGTCTTCGCGGTAGATCACGCGGTGTCCCTGGGCGCGATGCTTCGCCATCACCGGATGCGCTGAGCTTTGGGCGGCAAAGAAGGTGACATTGCCCGTGCAATAGCGCGCCATGCGTGCTACGAGTGGGTCAGCCGCATTGAGTACGGCAGTGCCTTCTGCAGAAACGTTTTGCACGATCACGCGTTTCACCGCGGCTAGTTCGGCGGCGGTGTTGATGAAGTTCATACCCAGGTGGTCGCCTTCACCAATGTTGGTGATCACAGCCACATCGCAGCGATCAAAGCCCAGGCCTTCGCGTAGCACACCACCGCGGGCAGTTTCCAGTACGGCAGCATCGACATCGGGGTGGCCGAGTACATTGCGTGCACTGCGTGGGCCGCTGCAATCGCCGGTATCGATTAATCGGCCGTTGGCGTAGACGCCATCCGTCGTGGTCATCCCAATGCGTTTGCCCGTCTGGGCGATCAGATGCGCCGCCAGACGGATGGTCGTGGTTTTACCGTTGGTGCCTGAAACGGCAACCACCGGGATACGACCATTTTCACCGGGACCGAACATCTGGCGAATAATGGCTTCACCCACCGGTCGGCCCTTGCCGTAAGACGGGCTGAGGTGCATCCGTAAACCCGGAGCGGCATTCACTTCAACAATACCGCCGCCTTGTTCTTGCAAAGAACGGTAGACGCTGTCGCACACCACATCCACCCCACAGATATCCAGACCGACCATGTGGGCCGCGGCAACAGCACTCGCTGCCATGTCCGGGTGTACGTCGTCGGTCACATCGGTAGCCGTGCCGCCGGTGCTGAGGTTGGCATTCTTGCGCAGGTTGATGCGCACGCCACGTGGAGGCACCGATTCCGGTGTCATCTGTTGTTCTTCCAGCGTGGCGAGACCAATGGGATCCAGACGGATTTTGCTCAACGAGGTGGCGTGACCATCGCCACGGAGGGGATCGCTATTGATCACATCGACCAGTTGGCGGATGGTGTGCTGGCCATCGCCAATCACATAGGGTGGATCACGACGGGCAGCGGCAACGAGTTCGTTACCCACCACCAGCAGACGGAAGTCGTGGCCAGGCAGAAAACGCTCGACAATCACTTCGTCGCTAATCTTGTAGGCCACGTCAAAAGCAGCGGTGATCTGTTCTGGCGTTTGCAGGTTAACGGCAACCCCCTTGCCCTGGTTGCCATCACGTGGCTTAACGACCACGGGGCCTTTGATCCATTCGGCCGCCGCCAGCGCATCTTCCAGCTTGGTAACCACGCGGCCTTGCGGCACCGGTACACCTGCGGAATAGAGTAGGGTTTTGGTGAGGTCTTTATCCTGTGCAATCGACTCGGCAATAGCGCTGGTATGGCTGGTTTCTGCGGCCTGAATGCGCTTCTGCTTGCTGCCCCAGCCGAATTGCACCATGCTGCCTTCCGTCATGCGACGGAAGGGGATGTTGCGGGCGACAGCGGCGTTAACGATGGAGCCCGTGCTCGGCCCCAGGCGCAGGTCTTCGTCTAGTTCGTTTAATTCATGAAGCGCTGCGTCCAGATCGAACATGCGATCTTCGCGGGCGGCTTGGCATAAGCGCATGGCATGGTCGAACGCGAGCTTGCCCACGGCTTCTTCGCTGTATTCCACGACCGTGATGTAGGTGCCTTTTTCCGGGGTTTGTACCGTACGGCTAAACGTAACCGGACAACCCGCAGCCGCTTGCAGCCCGAGGGCAACCACTTCCAGCGCATGCGCTAGCGTGAGTGGTTCGTTATGACCACCGGCAATGAGCGGGCCCATTTGAGGAAAGCGTGAACGTAAGCGGGTTTCGAAGCCGGCCAGATTGGTGATCTGGCATTCATCTTCTGTACAGTTGATCAGCGCCTCGATCATGGTGTGACGACCCCAGAGATTGGGGCCGCGGAGTGCGCGTAGACGGACGATTTCCATGGCTTATAGGTGACTGAAGGTTTGGATACCCGTGCTCATGATCTCGCGAGAGAGATTCATGGCAACGCCTACGGCAACCGCAGCAAGAATGCTTTCGAGGGCATCGTTGCGAAGTTGTAGCAGGGGAATGCTATTGATCGCCATCAGCGGCTGCACATCGTTGCCGCGGGCGAGAACGATCTGGCCATCCCGGCTGAAGATGGCACGACCATTGTTGGCGAGGTGTTCGGTCAGACAGGCGGCATCACCAAACCGGCTGAAGAAGATCACTTCACCATCGCATAGCCGGGCCATGTCAGCCACTTCGGCATCGTCGGCATTAAGGATGCCGGTACCGCTTGGCAGCACCACATCGATCTGCGAACGCATCACCTTAAAGATGCCTTCGGCATCGTTGATGGCGCATTCCGGTACCGTGTCGGTGGGGTCCAGATTCGTCACCACGCCGATGGTGCATCGTTCATAGGGCAGGCCATCGTTCAGGATGCCACGATTATCGTTCTCGATAATGGCGACATCGACCTGGCGGTTCAGCATCAGGCGGTGGCCGCTTTCCCAATCGGCACAGTGGCGATCATCCAGCTGGCGCTGGTTGAAATACATGCCCTTGCTGCAGGCCAGACCCACGTTCATGCTGGTCAGTTGTAGCAGACTGGCGATCAGTTGCGCCACCAACGTTTTGCCACGCGAACCGGCAATGCCGATGATCGGAAGGTTGAAATCTTCGCCGGGTGGGAACAGGTAATCTACGATGGCGTTGCCCACGGGGCGGGGCGTGCCAGCCGAGGGGCGCAGGTGCATCAACAGGCCAGGGCCGGCGTTCACTTCCACAATTGCGCCACGCTGTTCCGCCAGTGGCTTGGAAATGTCTTCAGCCACCAGATCAATACCCGCAACATCCAGACCCACCACACGAGCCGCCAGGGCAACCACGTGAGCCACTTCCGGGTGGACTTCATCGGTGACGTCTATCGAGACATTGCCATTACGCTGGATCAGCACGTCATGGCCGGCGGCCGGTACGGATTGGGCATTCATGCCCTGGCGTTCCAGCTCCAGGCGAACGGCCGAATCGATGCGCACAAAATTCAGCGTGTTTTCTTCAGCAGGGCCGCGGCTCGGGCTGCTGTTAATTTGTACTTCAATCAATTGTTCGATGGTCGATTGGCCATCGCCCTTCACGAACGCAAAGTCACCACGTGCTGCAGCAACCATTTTGCCGCCGACAACCAGCAGGCGGTGTTCGTTACCGGGGATAAAGCGTTCGACAATGACGCTGCTGCCTTCATCAACAGCGACCGAGAAGGCCGTACGGACTTCGGCTTCAGACATCAGATTGGTAAACACGCCGCGACCATGGTTGCCATCAGATGGTTTTACGACCACCGGCAGGCCAATGTCTTCGGCCGCTTCCCAGGCATCATCGGCAGTTTCTACGACCAAACCTTCAGGTACGGGCACACCGCAGGCCTTGAGCAGGCTCTTGGTCAGGTCTTTGTCGCGCGAAATGGTTTCGGCAATGGCGCTGGTCTGGTCAGTTTCCGCCGTCCAGATACGGCGTTGTTTGGAGCCGTAGCCTAGTTGCACCAGATTGTTTTCGGCCAGGCGCATGGTGGGGATCTTACGTTCCATGGCGGCGTTAACGATGCTGCCGGTGCTGGGGCCGAGCAGGCGATCTTCGGCCAGATCTTTCAGTGCTTCAACCGCAGCAGCCACATCGAAGGGTTTGTCTTCAATGGCGGCCATAATCAGGTCACGACCAGTAGTGATCGCCAGACGGGTCACTTCGTCGTGCAGGTTGTGCACGATCACTTTGTAAACGCTGCGGCGATCTGCTTCACGGGCGCGTCCAAAACCACCAGGTACGCCAGCCATGCTGAGCAGCTCGAGGGTCACGTGCTCCATGATGTGAGCCGGCCAGGTGCCTTCGTGCAGGCGTTTTACAAAACCGCCGTATTCCTCATAGCTGCAACGATGCTCCATTAAACCGGGTAGCCAGGCCACTAGCCGTTCCGGCAGGCCGGGGATCTTGTCGGAAGGGAAGTCTTCCAGATCGCCGATATCCACCCAGGCTTCCAGAACCGGTACGTAGGTCCACATATTGGGACCGCGAATCGACTTGATGTCGATGATTTTTATGGTTTTATGACTCATCTAGGCTACAGGAGTGTCAAGGTTCCGTCCGGAAAGACCCGGTTCGGGTAAAACAGCTGCAAATTGGGTTTGCGTTTGTCAGTTCTTATGCCATTGTAAACAGAATCTGGAGCCAATAACGCACCAGAATCGGAACGGATGACTGTTCATTAGTTTTTATTGATAAAAGGCCTCGGCGTTGTCAGCCAAAGCCGTTGACCGTGCGTTAATCTGTCAGAATTCAGATTTTCCGGATCACCGGAAAAACGCTCATAGTTAGACCATATCAATTGAACTTACCCGCTCATTCCGCGCAGACTACGCGCGCTGCCCAAACTGCCCATCGGGTGCCAGAGCTCTGGTTGCCGGCATTGCAGGCGCATCTGGCCAATAACGAAACCATTCTGGCCACAGTTGAAACCGATCTGGATGCCCAGCTGCAGTTTGCCCGAGGCCTGATTTGTTTGACGGATCAGGGGCTGTACGCGCTATCGCACACGGGTGAGTGGTCTCAATGGCCGCTGAATTTGCAATCTTCAGCGGCGCAGACATTAAAGCTCAGTGATCACGCCGGCATTGCCAGCCTGGATCTGCTGTCGCCGGAAGGCCGTCTGGCCTGCTGGCGCTTTACGCTGGCGCAGAACCCATCGGCGTTGCGCCTGGTCCGCCAGCTGGATAGCTTGCGGGAGAAACGCCGGCTTGAGGCCGGTGAAGCGGTTGCCGAACCAGCGACCGCGGAAGAGGTGACGTTGTGCCCGAACTGCTGGCTTCCGTTACCGCCAGATCAGGATGAATGCCCAGCTTGCTATAGCGAGAATCTCACATCGCCTTCTACCTGGACGCTGCTACGCCTCTGGCGTTTTGCACGGCCCTATAATAAAGAACTGCTGATTGGTTTTGTGCTGACGCTGCTCGGTACCGCCGCCACGTTGGTGCCGCCGTACCTGACCATGCCGCTGATGGATAAGGTGCTCATTCCCTTCCAGAACGGCAAACACATTCCCATTGGCCTTACGGTCATGCTCCTGAGCGGTCTGCTGGCCAGTGCGCTGGTGGCCTGGGGGCTTGGCTGGGCGAGGACTTATATTCTGGCCTTGGTCAGCGAACGCATTGGTGCCGATCTGCGGACGGCCACTTACGACCATCTGCTCAAGCTCTCTTTAGAATACTTTGGCGGCAAGCGCACCGGTGACCTGATGGCACGTATCGGTAATGAATCAGACCGCATCTGCGTGTTCCTTTCGCTCTACGCCCTAGATTTCGCCACCGATGTGATCATGATCCTGATGACGGCAGCCATTCTGGTGTCGATTGATCCTTGGCTGGCGTTGGTCACCCTAGCGCCGTTGCCCATGATCATGTGGCTCATTCACATTGTGCGCGACAAACTGCGCTTTGGCTTTGAGAAGATCGACCGCATGTGGGCCGAAGTGACCAGCGTACTGGCCGACACTATTCCCGGTATCCGCGTCGTTAAGGCATTTGCTCAGGAACAACGTGAGTCCAACCGCTTCCGTACGGCCAATGACCATAATCTGGCGATTAACGACCGGGTGAACAAGGTCTGGAGTATGTTTACACCGACCGTGACGCTGCTCACGGAGATTGGCCTGCTCATTCTCTGGGCTTTCGGCATCTGGCAAGTGGCGCATCACCATATTACAGTTGGTGTGCTGGTCGCTTTCCTGGCCTATATCGGCCGCTTCTACACCCGCTTGGATTCGATGAGCCGTATCGTCTCTCATACCCAGAAGGCCGCTACCGGCGCCAAGCGCATCTTCGATATTCTTGATCATGTATCGAGCGTGCCGGAGCCAATGAACCCGGTGCATATCGACAAGGTGACCGGTCGTATCGACATCAGCCGTGTGGGTTTCCGTTACGGCAACCGCGCGGTGCTGCGCGATGTCAGCCTCAACATCCAGCCTGGCGAAATGATCGGTCTCGTTGGTCATAGCGGCTCGGGCAAGAGCACGCTGGTCAACCTCATCTGCCGTTTCTACGATGCCTCCGAGGGCAGCATCAAGATCGATGGCACGGATATCCGCTCGATTCCTGTATCCGAGTACCGCCAGCATATTGGCCTGGTGCTGCAAGAGCCTTTCCTGTTCTTTGGCACCATCGCTGAGAACATTGCCTACGGCAAACCGAATGCCACGCGTGAAGAGATTGTGGCCGCTGCTCGTGCCGCACATGCTCATGAATTCATTTTGCGTTTGCCACATGGTTACGATTCGGTGGTGGGTGAGCGTGGTCAGGCGCTGTCCGGTGGTGAGCGTCAGCGCATCTCCATTGCACGCGCACTGTTGATTAATCCGCAGATTCTGATTCTGGACGAAGCCACCTCGTCGGTAGATAGCACCACCGAGAAGGAAATCCAGAAAGCCCTGGACAACCTGGTACAGGGTCGTACCACTATCGCCATTGCCCACCGCCTATCGACGCTGCGTAAGGCGGATCGACTGATCGTGCTGGATCGCGGCCAGATCATTGAAGAAGGTTCACACGACGAACTGATGATCAAAGAGGGTACCTACCGCCGCATGGTGGAAATACAGGCCCGTCAGGAAGCAGAAGACAAGGCTTCAGCCATGAGCGCCTTCGGAGTCAACCATGACGAATGACCTATTGAGTTTTCACCGCACCTACAGCCTGCGTAAAGACGCCTTTGGCAATCTGGATCTGGTCTGGTCTGATGGTGAAGTCGTCGAACGCATCACGCCGGTGC
>JBDLTI010000050.1:0-13045 GCA_039805865.1 Pseudomonadota bacterium
GGCTGCTGCTGCAAGTAACTGTAGAAATGAACGACGATCCATTTGGGTGACTCTCCGGTGATCTTGCTTATTACTGGTTAACAGGCGATTCAGGATCCAGCAGTAGTGCGACGAGATCTCGAATCTGGGCTTCAGTCAGAACACCCATTGCACCAGCGCGTGGCATCAGCGAGCACAGGTTGGTTGCCTTGGCGTTATAGATCTTGCCCCACGTGTACTTGATCGTCTCCTCTGAATTACCACGGAGCTTGCCGTAGTTGTAAAGGCTTGGGCCGATGGTGCCGTAGGAAAGCTCCTTCTTGGTGATCTGGTGGCAGTTATAGCAGTTGCCACCATTCGCTTCACCCGCTTTATCTGTCCACGTCAGACCTTTACCGCTCTGTGCGATCTTTTCACCATTTTTCCAGTCGCCCATGAGCTTGCCATCGGCAGGGTACTTGATGGTTGCCTCATTGGCGGCCTGCAACTGTTCGCGTAGTTTTGCGTTTTTCTCGCTGTAGGCTGTCACTGGGTTTGAACAGAGTTCTTGAGTTGGGTCTTGCTTCAGGCGCTCTACGTTAGCAATTCCCTTGGTTTGGAAACCAGATTGCATCATGGCATCGAAGGTTGCATTACCTGCACCAGGACCCCATGAACCATCCTTGGGCAGTGCAGGTGGGGCAGCGAGTGCCGAACCTGCAGCTGTCATTGCCGCAACTAGAGAAAGAGCGACCGTCGTTTTCTTGTTGAAAGTCATCATCACTGTCTCCTTAGCGCTTGATACCGGGGGTTTGCATAACCGCACCATTCGAGTTGCCAGCCATAAACGAAGAAATGGCAATGGTTACATCGGAGGCATAAATCGGCTCAGGGAAACGCTGCTGACGGAAGCAGTCGTTAATACGCCACTGCATGCTCCACATCTGGCCAGAGCTGACGCGATAGGCCGGCCAGGTCGTCCAACCCTTGGCAGCACCTTCGGCACTTGGAATGTAGGGCAGATCCTGCAGACGGATACGTTTGCCTTCCTGTCCGTGACAGGTCGCACAGGCAAAGTCATATTGGCCGGCTTCGTAATAGAAAAGGCGACGACCAAGGTCATACATCTGCTTTTCTTTAGGGTGTGCCAGAGAGACTTTAACCTTCATGCCTTTTGACTCTGAAGACACGTAGGCAGAGAGAGCTACCAGATCGGCTTTCTGCGGCGAAGTAAAACCTGCCTTGATGATTGGCGCAGTATCGACACCTTGCAGTTTTTCCATACAGGTGAGGAGACGGGACTCCAGATCCTGTACTTTGTTCGTGTCTTTGAAATAGCGAGGTAGTTGGGCATATGCGCCCTTCACCTTGCCAGGTCCTAGACCCAGATCACATTTTTCCAGAGAAGCATCTTTCGGGCCTGCCTTTTTCTTCCAGATTTCGGCGCCCGAATCTACATACAGGTCAGCAGGGTTGCCGTCTTGTAATGCTTCTCGATAGGCCTCAATGCCGGCAGTGGTGTTGTCTTGAGCCTGAGCTCCGACAGCAAAGACGGCCGCTGCTGCAAGCAGCGTGGCCTTCATATGTTTAGCACGCATGGGTGTCTCCCCTCTCTGTTTTTGTGATCTGGGTATTTCGGTCAATTACGAAACGGCAGCTTCGTCCGTACGCTTGTCACCCTTGTTATCAGTCCAGGTGCAAACGACTTTATCGCCAGCTTTGCCGCCCTTAACCTTGAATGCCAGGTATGGGTTCTTTGAAACCGATGGACCCCATTCAGCCGTCATAACACTCTTGCCGGCAAGTTCTACTTTGACTTCATTGATGTACCAGGCTGGAATAACAGCACCGGACGAGTCTTTACGCTGACCGGTTTCCATTTCGTGGTTCATGAGGATCTTGATTTCAGTCACGCCGTCTTTGCTTGCAGCGCGAATTTTCATTGGATTTGCCATGTGTATCTCCAGTTAACTTTAATTGATGGTGTCAGGGCAGGGGGGATTAACCGCCGCAGCCGCCGAGCGTGACCTTGATTTCCTTGGTGGCGGTGTAGTACTTGCCACCGGCCTTGACCAGAACGGTCACGTTGGAGGTTTGACCCATCTTGATGCGGGTAGTGACTTCTGGCAGTACATCTGCAGTCAGGTTGAACAGGCAAACGAGTGCGCTTGGGTTCTTTTCAACCAGAATCGAGATTTGCTCAGTGTTGGCCAGTTTGCTAACAGCCTGGATAGGTACCACGGCACCGTTTTCGGCGATATCCGAAGCAATAATCTGCACGTCACCACTGTTGCTTGGCGAGCCAGCGCCTAGAGCACCATAAACATCGCTCAGGGACTTGGCTTCAAAGGCTGTTTTGTTCCAGGCAGCAAATGCCATTGGCGACATTGAGGCGCCAAAAGCCATGATGCCAAGGCCGCTGGCCGCTTTCAGAATCTGACGTCGGTCGAAACGTTTGGTGTTGGTGTTCATTCCAATCTCCTATGGGTTACTGCGTATAAAAAAAGTTACTGCGTCGGGGCACCGGACAGAATCCACTTGACCAAGGCCTGTGCGTCCGAATCTTTTAGGTCTGTCTGTGGTGGCATGGGCATGGAACCCCATACGCCAGAACCACCATTTTTGACCTTGGTAACGAGTTTGCTTGTGACATCTTGACCTTTGTACTTGTCGGCGATTTCCGTGAAACCTGGGCCGACAATTTTCTGGTTGATGCCATGGCAAGCGGTACATCCTGATTTCTCAGCCAATGCGTAGTCAGGATTGTGTGCCGACTTCGCAGCGGGTGCATCGGCTGAGCCTTGGCCGCGAGTCTGTCCAAACGGACGCACCTGGGTCGCTAGTTCGCCGTGCGACGTCTTTGCATAATCAGGTAGGGTTGAACTGACCTTAGCGGCAGGTTTGCAGTTAGTCATGCAGGTCGTGTTCTTGGTATCAGGTGGGGTTGCTGTCACCAGACCCGATTTGCCCGGCCACATGGCGTGTTTGCGCATCATGCCATTGCGGTTTGGCATCAGCTTTTGTACGTCTTGGATATTATTGTTAGTCAGAGTGAAATCATCTGGGACGATTTCAGCCAGATTTAACAGATAGGCCAGAACCGCGTAGACGTCATCATCACTCAACGTTTTAGGTGCATTCCACGGCATGGCGCGGTGGATATAGTCCCAAAGCGTCGACAGTGTAGAAACTTTCATGATGGTCGTCCGGCCCGGATAGTCGTTACGCTTAAGGTTAGCGACATTACCGGTCTTGACGTCTTCTTTAGTCGTGCCACCGATCAGCGGGGTAAATACAGTGTTGTTTTCACCGAACGTCCCGTGACAGCTGGCACATTTGTTCTCCCAGATCACCTGGCCTTGTTCAACGCTGCCCGATCCTTTGGGTAGGCCTTTGAAGTCTGGACGAACATCAATATCCCAAGCCTGTATTTCGGCGGGCGTTGCAGTGCGACCAACGCCGGAGTATTTATCGGCTGCAGTTGCCTGGGTAGCGAATAGTAGTGGCACCAGAGCCAGCGCGAATGCGGGCTTCATGGCATTAGAGAACTTGAACATTGCTCACATCTCCGTTTTCAGCGACACCCCAGGATTGGATGGCATTGTTGTGATAGATAGAACGGGTGCCGCGTACGGCACGCAGTTGACCATAAGACGGTTGGACAAAACCCGTGTCGTCTACAGCGCGCGATTGCAGAATTGCTGTCTTGCCGTCCCAGTTCCATGGCAGGCTGAAGCGGGTGAGTGCCTTCGACTGAATCGGTGTTTCCAGCTTGGCGCGCTTCCAGTTGATGCCGCCATCAGTCGATACATCGACCTGCTTGATTTTACCGCGACCCGACCAGGCGAGTCCGGAGATGGTGTAGTAACCCTTTTCGAGAAGCTTCTGACCACCCGATGGTGTACAGATCACCGACTTGCATTCTTGAATCGAAGTGTACTGACGATGCTGACCGTCTTTCATCAGATCGATATAGTGAACTGCTTCATCTTTAGTGGCATAAGGTTGATCGCCCACTTCGATACGACGCAGCCATTTGACCCACGATACACCTTGAACGCCTGGCACGATCAAGCGGAGTGGGTAACCATTTTCAGGGCGCATCATTTCGCCGTTCATGCCGTAAGCAACTAGGACTTCATCGTTCAGCACCATTTCCATTGGAATGGTACGAGTCATGGCGGAGCCATCAGCGCCTTCTGCCAGGACGAACTTCTTGGTCATGTCTGCGCCGCAGTCTTCCAGCAGCAGGCGGAGTGGTACGCCAGTAAATTCACTACACGACAGCATGCCATGTGTGTACTGAACGGTTGGCACGGCAACGTTACCCCATTCCATACCCGTATTGGCGCCACATTCAATAAAGTGGATACGAGAAACGAACGGCATGCGCATGATGTCGTCCATCGTGTATACCTTCGGATTCTTCACGAATTCGGGGCTAGAACCGTTGACCATCAGGCGATGCATCGATGGGTCGATGTCATACCAACCCTGGTGATGACGTTCGAAATGCAGGCCAGAGGCAGTAATGATGCCGAACATGCTCTGCAATGGCGAAAACGATACGCTCGATTGTGTTGTTTGTGTCAGACCTGGGCTAGGACGACGGATCACTTCGGATTCAAATTTGGAGGGCAGGCCATAAGGAGCCGTAGCAACGCCTTTGCCCAACGTGGTTGCCCAGGTTTGTGGTTGCAGGATGTATGGGTCGCCAGTCTTAGCGTCAACCAGTGCAGAAGCATCCTGGGCAAAGGCATTGCGACCCGTAACGGCGGCAGCAACAGCAGCCATGAATGAACCTCTCAGAAAATCTCTGCGGCCCTTGGTAACCTGTTCAACTTCAGTCGTCGTCAGAAAATTTTCTGGTGCTTTCTGTATCCGGCCAGGTTTTTTCAAACCTTCCGGCGTTTCGACAGGGATTAGTTCCTCGTTTTTTGCCATTGCTACTCCTTGTGCCCATCGGAAAATAATTAAAGTGCTGATAGATTATATTGCACTATACTCAACGAATTGCATTTAAGCATCTTGCGATGCAATATTTATGTTGCTTTTTTCAGGTGAAAAATCAGTGAAAAAAATACTGCTGGTTGCTGCTTTTTTTGCGGGAGTGCAGGGATACACATTCGGGTCGGATAATTCATTAGCCGACATACCGTATTTCAACTGGCAAGCCTTACATCTTGCTGACGCAGTGAAAGAAATTCGGGGAGATGGTTCAAGAAAAATTGCAGTGTTTACCGAGCCGGAATGCGGATACTGTCGTAAGTACGAAAAAACACTGGATAAGGTTGATAACGTCACGATTTACCGCTTTCTGATGCCGCTCGATAAAAATAGCATTTCCCGCTCTGTTGAACTTTGGTGTTCGGGTAAAACCAATGCCGAACGTCTTAATCATTTGCTGGTTGCCATGCATGATCGGCAGGCTCGTTTCGCATCAGAAGGCTGTATCAATCCTATTGCAGAAAACATGCGTTTTGGCAAAAAGCATGACATCTATCTGACGCCAACGACCATTGGATCTGACGGACGTTTAGTACAAGGTTATCTGCCATTGGCTAATCTCGAACGGTGGCTATCTGGACGGGGTGCATTTGACAAATAAAAAGCGGATCCGAAGATCCGCTTTGGCTTAACTGATTAAATTCAGTAATCAGAAGTCGCCTTCTACAATCGGGAAGCCTAGCGCTGCCCAGTCCAGCATGCCGCCACGGTAGTAATAAATCTTGTTAACCGGGAAGCCGTCGCGTGTCATAGCAGCAATGGCAGTTGGGCTTTGCGGACAGACAGGGCCATTACAGAAGGCGTAGACCTTTTTAGCTTTACTACAATCCCACTTAGCCGCTTTCTTGGTGCAGCCCAGTTCATCCATACGGGTTGCGACTTGCGTATAAGGAATATGGTGGGTGTTGGGGATTGTGCCCTTGACGCGGTCATCAGGTTCACGCATGTCAACAATAATGACATCTTTGTCATTCATCCCTTCCAGCATTTCGATTTCAGCAATCGGTGTCACGCCCTTTTGCGGAATGAGCGGCTGCAGCCAACCCGCATTCTTTGCGCAGGAAGTCATGGTACGAGTGATCGTGTACGGCCCTTTTTTGGTCTGAATAACGAATTCCTTGCTTTCACCGATGATGCGCAGTTTTTCCGGTGCAGCGGTTTGAGCAAAGGCAGTGACTGATACGGCGGCAAGTGCGATGCCTGCGATGATTTTTTTCATGGTTGTCTCCTCGTTGTGCGGTTTTGCAATAAAGCGGTTTCTGCTTATTATGAAATGAATTTATACCACGTAAATCTGGGGTTGGTTAAGTTGATTGCAATCAAAACATCACATCTTGTGTTGCGCTGTTTAATTAGCTCAGGGTTTTGAGATGTTGAATGATTTCACCGGCCATCGGCTGGGCATCCCCATAAAGCATGCGACAGTTGTCGGTGAAGAACAGGGCATTCTCAACACCGGAATAGCCGGCACCTTTGCCTCGTTTGATCACAATCACGTTCTGCGCCAGGTCAGCATCCAGAATCGGCATACCGTAAATCGGGCTGGATTTATCAGTACGCGCGATCGGATTAACCACATCGTTAGCGCCAATGACCAGAGCGACATCACACTGAGGGAACTCGCCGTTGATTTCTTCCAGATCAAAGATCTTGTCATAAGGTACACCGGCTTCGGCGAGCAGCACGTTCATGTGACCAGGCATGCGGCCGGCAACGGGGTGAATAGCAAACTTAACCTCAACACCAGCCTCCTCAAGCAACGCCGTCATTTCCCACACTTTGTGCTGTGCGTGTGCTACGGCCATACCGTAACCGGGGATGATGATCACTTTACTGGCATAGCGCATCATCGCGGCTGCATCCATTGCACCCACTTCTTTCATGGTGCCTTCGATCGCCTGTCCACCATCACCGCCACCCGTCATGGGTGTGAAGAGAATGTTAGTCAGTGGGCGGTTCATGGCTTTGGCCATTAACTGGGTGAGGAGTGTGCCCGCCGCGCCAACCACAATGCCCGCAATGATTAGCGCCGGATTGCCAAGCACATAACCCTCAAAGCCAACTGCCAAACCGGTAAAGGCATTAAATAACGAGATGACCACGGGCATGTCAGCACCGCCGATCGGCAACGTGACAATTAAACCTAGAGCGAGTGCCACGATGAAGAAGGCGTAGATCAGTTCCGGCTGTGCAGGCGCCATCAACACCATTGCGGCGCCCAGAAGGAGGGCAATGCCGGCGAGGACTACATTAACGGTATTTTGAGCGGGCAAGCGGTGCGCTTTTTTAAGCACGCCCTGTAGCTTTGCCCAAGCAACGCAGGAGCCCGTGAAAGACACTGCCCCGATCAGCGCACCAATCACAGCCAGCAGCGTAACGATGGTCGAGTGCGCATCACCTCGGGCAAATTCGATGGCGGCAATCGCAGCGGCTGCACCGCCACCCATACCGTTGTAGATGGCGACCATCTGCGGCATGTCGGTCATCTGGACTTTCTTGCCGGAAATCCATGCGGCAGCACCGCCAAGCAGGAGTGCTGCGAGCATGAGTGCGATATTCTGCAGATTAGGAATCAAGAAGGTGCCGGCAATGGCAATCAGCATGCCGTAGCCCGCCCAGACAATTCCCTTGTGAGCACTAACCGGTGAGCCCATACCCTTTAGGCCAACGATGAATAGAATTGCGCCAATCAGCCATGCGCCTTGAACGTAGAATGGGAGCGACATTTATGCTTCCTCCTTTTTCTTAAACATACCGAGCATGCGTTCGGTCACAACATAGCCGCCGGCAGCATTAGCTGCACCCAGTGCCACGGCAAAAAATCCGATGGCCTGTTCAAAAGCCGTACTAGCTTGTCCCAGAGCAATCATGGCGCCAACCACAACTACCCCATGAATGAAGTTAGAACCTGACATTAGTGGCGTGTGCAGAATGACAGGGACTTTGGCAATGATCTCGTAGCCTGTAAATGCAGCGAGCATGAAGATGTAGAGTGCGAGCAAGCCATCCATGATTACGCTCCCATAACTTGTTTAACGGTTGAATGAACCGTCTGGCCATCGTGGCAAAGCACTGTTCCAGACAAAACTTCATCTTCCCAGTCGAGTTTCATTTCTCCATCCTTAATGAAAGGTGACAGGAAGTTGTAAAGGTTCCGGCTGTAGAGATCCGAGGCGTGCGTTGGCATGCGCGAAGGAAGGTTCAGTGGGCCGTGAATATTCACGTCATTGGCGATAATGTGTTCGCCAGCTTTTGTGAGGGCACAGTTACCACCGGTTTCAGCAGCCATATCGACAATAACGGCACCGTACTTCATGCGACCGACCATTTCTTCGGTAATGATCACAGGCGCTTTCTTTCCTGGAATTGCTGCAGTAGTAATGACGACATCTGCTGCAGCAACAGCCTTGGCCAGCTTTTCAGCTTGCTGCGCCTTTTCATCCGCGGTTAACTCACGTGCATAACCCCCTGTGCCATCAGCTGAAACACCTGTATCCACAAATTTGGCACCGAGTGATTCAATTTGTTCACGTGCAGCAGCGCGGACATCGTAAGCCTCAACCATGGCACCGAGGCGCTTGCAGGTCGCAATGGCTTGTAGGCCGGCAACACCCGCACCAATCACCAGAACCCGAGCCGGGCGGATCGTGCCAGCTGCGGTGGTGAGCATGGGGAAGAACTTCGTGCAGCGGGCGGCAGCAATTAGCCCACATTGATAACCTGAACAGGCCCCCTGGGAAGAGAGTGCATCCATGCTTTGAGCACGTGAAATACGCGGTAGGAGTTCTAATGCAAACACGGTGAGTTTGCGATCATTAAATGTGTTGAGTCGTTCAATACTTTCGAACGGGCGCATGAGACCAATGACTACCGAGCCTTCGGGAATCTGATTGATTTCTTCCACGCTAGGGGGAGTGACGCGCAGAATAAGTTGGCTACCCGAGTAAGCGTTCGCCTGGCTATCTGCTAGGGTCACTTCAGGGAAATCCGAGTCCAGAAAATGGCTTTCAGCGCCTGAAGTCCGCTCAAATCGGATTTGCGCACCCAAAGCAGAAAACTTTTTTGCAGTGTCTGGCGCCAGTGCAACACGCTTTTCACCGTCTTCGATTTCTCTTGCTACCGCAATGGTTAGTGGCATTTTTATGCTCCTCCCTTAATTGAATGTGTTCTCATTTTTATTATTGTGCAGCCAGCGCGTTACGCAGAGATGCAATGATGCTGTCATACCTGTTGGCGTCATTGGGATTGCCTTTAGAAAAGACCGCCGAACCTGCAACAAAGGTATCGACCCCTGCTTTTGCAATTTCAGAAATGTTCTCCGGGTTAACGCCGCCATCAATTTCAAGACGGATATAACGTCCGGTCTTTGCATGGTACGCATCAAGACGTTGTTTGGCGAGTTTTGCCTTTTCGAGCGCAGAAGGTATAAATTTCTGGCCCCCAAAGCCCGGGTTAACACTCATGAGAAGAACCATATCAATCTTATCCATGACATGATCCAGATAGGAAAGCGGTGTGGCAGGGTTTAGTGCCAGACCAGCTAAACAGCCTTGATCTCGTATGATTGCTAATGACCGATCAACATGATTACTGGCTTCAGGATGGAAGGTAATCATGTTGGCACCGGCTTTAATGAAGTCAGGAATAATTCGGTCAACGGGGCTCACCATCAGTGAACGTCAATGACTGCATCGGTACAGGGCCGTATTGCTTCACAAACCAGTGGGCCTATAGTCAAATTAGGGACGTAGTGGTTATCCATAACATCAAAGTGAATCCAGTCTGCTCCGGACGCAATGACGTTAGATACCTCTTCGCCGAGTTTGGCAAAATTAGCCGAGAGAATACTCGGGGCAATGACGAAGTCTTGTTTATGCATCATGGCTCCCTTACTTGCCGTAAGAAGCAGCGATCATTTCCAGTGATACTGGTTTGATTTTACTTGCCTGGCCGGCGCAGCCGAATGCTTCAAATCTAAGTTGGCAAACCTCCTTAGCCGCCTTGACTGCAGCTTTGAAGAAAGCGCGTGGATCAAACTCTGTCGGTTTTAGTGCCATCTCCTGGCGCATAGCCCCCGTCATTGCCAGACGAATATCCGTATCAATATTGACCTTGCGAACACCGTTGCGGATACCTTCGACGATTTCCTCTACAGGAACCCCGTAAGTCTCCTTGATGTTGCCACCATACTGGCGAATGATGGCCAGCCATTCTTGGGGCACGCTAGACGAACCGTGCATCACTAGATGGGTATTGGGGATTTTCTGATGGATGGCTTTGATGCGGTCAATAGCCAGGATTTCCCCGGTGGGAGGACGCGTAAATTTGTATGCACCATGACTGGTCCCGATAGCAATAGCCAGCGCATCAACACCTGTTTTTTCGACAAAATCACGGGCTTCGTCTGGATCGGTCAGTAGCTGGCTATGTTCAAGCTTGCCACTCGCACCAATACCATCTTCTTCACCGGCTTCGCCGGTTTCAAGTGAGCCCAGGCAGCCTAGTTCACCTTCAACGGAAACACCAACCGCGTGTGCCATGTCGACCACCCGGCGTGTAACGTCCACGTTATATTCATAGCTGGCAGGTGTTTTTCCGTCAGACATCAGCGAGCCATCCATCATCACGCTCGAGAAACCGCTGCGGATTGACTGCTGGCAAACAGACGGACTTGTGCCGTGATCCTGGTGCATACACACAGGGATTTCCGGGTACTGTTCGATAGCGGCTTCAACAAGTTTGCGCAGAAAGGGTTCGCCGGCATATTTTCGAGCGCCTGCTGAGGCTTGCAGGATGACCGGGCTGTTGCAGGCTTCTGCAGCTTGCATGATCGCCTGAATTTGCTCCATATTATTGACGTTAAAAGCTGGGATACCGTATTGATGTTCTGCGGCATGATCCAGTAACTGACGGAGGGAAATGATTGCCATGACTAGCTCCCGGTATTCGGCTTATTTGGCCTGAAGATGGTTAAGAACTGTAACGAATAGGTTTTCAGCGGTTAAACCGAAGTGCTTGTATAACTGAGGTGCAGGTGCGGATTCGCCAAAGTCTGCAAGGCCGATGATGGCATCTTCGTCGACGCCATATTTACGCCAGAAATCAGGATGGCCGGCTTCAATCGCGAATCTGTGGAGACCTTTGCCAAGAACATCTTCTTTCCATTGCCGACTTTGTTCGTCAAAGAGACGTGTGCATGGCATGGAAACCACACGCGTCCCGATGCCCTTTTCTTCAAGGAGCGCCTTGGTCTCAACGGCAATCGAAACCTCGGAACCGGTTGCCATGATGACGACCTGTGGAGTGCCGGTAGCTTCCTGCAAAATGTAGCCGCCGCGACGTATGGCCTCATATCGACTCGGGATAGCTGGATATTGAGGGAGACCCTGGCGAGAAAGGAAGAGGGCCGATGGCCGGTTCTTGGATTCAATCGCATCAATCCATGCTGCTGCTGTTTCTACCTCATCACAGGGGCGCCAGACATTGAGTCGAGGAATGAGACGCAGGCTGCTGACATGTTCGATAGGTTGATGCGTTGGACCATCTTCGCCCAGGCCAATCGAATCGTGCGTCAGAACGTGAATCACCCGCAGGTTCATCAGTGCGCCCATACGTATTGCATTACGCGCGTAATCTGAAAACACGGCAAAGGTGCCGCCATAAGGAATAAATCCACCGTGAAGTGCTACGCCATTCATGATGGCAGTCATGCCAAATTCACGCACGCCGTACGAAATGTAGTTAGGTGCTGATTTCCATGAGGCATCATGAAGTGCAACGCTTTTCTTACCGGCCGTGAGATTTGAACCGGTCAGGTCGGCCGATCCACCCAATAATTCGGGTAGCTGTGCAATGAGTGTTTCTAGTACGTTCTGCGATGACTTTCTGGTGGCGATGCTGCCGGTACATGCAGCAGCCTGATCAATCATCCCTGCTTTGATGTTGTTCCAGTTGGCCGGTAATTCGCCTCGCATTCTCCGTTCGAATTCACATGCCTCTTCAGGATATTTTTGGCGATAGTTGTTAAAAAGCACTTGCCAGGCATCTTCACTGCGCTGTCCATTAGTTCGGGCGTCCCAGGCATTTCTGGTTGCTTCCGGAATAACGAACGGTTCATGTGCCCACTCTAGGGCCTGACGTGTTGCGGCAATCTCGTCTGCCCCCAAGGGAGCGCCATGCACATCGTGCGTGCCAACCTTGTTCGGCGACCCCCGTCCGATATCTGTTTTGCAGATGATGAGTGTTGGACGTTGGGTATCCAACTGGCTTTCGGCTAGAGCGGCATCGATCTGCGAAGTATCGTGTCCGTTGATCGGGCCGATGACTTGCCAACCGTATGCCCGAAAACGGGCCGCAGTGTCCTCATTGAACCAGCCTTCAACATGACCATCAATCGAAATACCATTGTCATCGTAAAGGCAGATTAGTTTACCTAGACCCCAAACACCAGCGAGTGCCGCTGCTTCGTGGCTGATTCCTTCCATCAAGCAACCATCGCCTAGAAAGACCCAAGTCTTGTGGTCGACAATCGATAAACCCGGTTTGTTGAATTCTGTTGCAAGAATTTTTTCAGCCAGTGCCATACCTACGGCGTTGGTCAGGCCCTGGCCTAGCGGGCCTGTCGTCGTTTCTACACCCGGCGTCATGCCAAATTCGGGATGTCCCGGCGTAATGCTCCCCATTTGTCTGAATGCTTTTATCTGATCCAAGCTAATGTCATAACCGGTCAAATGGAGGAGTGCATAGACCAGCATCGAAGCATGGCCATTAGACAGTACAAAACGGTCACGATCAGGCCAGCTGGGGTTTGCAGGATTGTGCTTTAGTACGTGACGCCAGAGCGATTCGGCCATTTCTGCCATCCCCATCGGGGCGCCGGGGTGGCCGGATTTGGCTTTTTCAACGGCATCTATGGCAAGAAAACGCAGTGCATTGGCAATCTCGAGACGGTTCGGGGCGTTCATACGAAACTCCTTAACTACGGCGTTTTTGATCCATGATCCGCAAGACCATGGGTGTGAAGATCATTTGCATGGCCAGTCCCATTTTTCCCCCGGGAACGACCAGCGTATTGGGGCGT
>JBDLTI010000051.1:0-13032 GCA_039805865.1 Pseudomonadota bacterium
AGTTACCGACAGCGCCATTGATCTTCCCCAGCAGTTCTGCCTGGGCAATGCGGGCACGCGCACGCTGCATGCGGTACGCCACGTTGGCCATTTCCTTGCCCATGGTAGAAGGCGTGGCTGGTTGACCATGCGTGCGGCACATCATGGGCACATCGGCATGTGCATGCGCCATTTCGGTAAGCTTGGCGATCACTTTATCCAAAACCGGCAGCATGACTTGCTCACGTGCACCCTTACACATCAGCGCGTGCGACAGGTTGTTAATGTCTTCCGAGGTACAGGCAAAGTGAATGAATTCACTCACCTTAGTAACTTCGGCATTGGCCTTGGTCTTGTCTTTGATCCAGTATTCCAGTGCCTTCACATCGTGATTGGTGGTGGCTTCAATGCCTTTCACTTCAGCAGCATCGCTGGCAGTGAAGTTGTTGACTAGGCCATCTAGCTCAGCAATGGTTGCAGAGGAGAATGCCGGGATTTCGGTGAAATGCGGATCGGCCGCCAGGGCCTTGAGCCATTCGATTTCAACACGCAGACGGGCGTGAATCAGGCCGAATTCAGAGAAATGGGGGCGCAGCAGGTCAACCTTGGCGGCATAACGACCATCGAGCGGCGAAAGAGCGGTCAAAGCACCGAGACCATTAGACATCTGAAACTCCTGAATACTGAAAAATCGAAAGCGTAATTTTACCACCCGTAGCTTCTGGTGATAGCGGGGCTGGGCGACAGGGGACGTTCCGTGTAGGGTACGGGATTGATCTGTACGTTTTGAGAAAACCCATGAAACTACTTGGCACACCCACCAGCCCCTATGTACGCAAAGTTCAGCTCGTTCTGCTGGAAAAGCAGATTGCTCACGAATACCTGATCGATGCACCGCGTGAGCCGGGCAGCCTCGTCGTGCGCGTTAATCCGCTCGGACGCATTCCTGCGTTCATCCTGGATGACGAAACTTGCGTGTTCGATTCCCCGGTAATTGCTGAGTATGTCGACAGCCTGAATGACACGCCTGTTCTTATCCCACGCGGCGATGCCATCGCCCGCATGCGGGTAAAACGCTGGGAGGCTCTGGCCGATGGCATCATGGATTCGACATTTACGGTACGTGGCGAACGACTCCGAGCGGAAGAAAAGCAGGAGCCCGCCAACATAACCCTGCACAACAATGCCATCGGCCGTGCGTTGGATTTTGCGAGTGTGAGCCTCGGCACGAACCAGTGGACACACGGCGAAACGCTCTCTTTAGGCGATCTCGCGCTCTTTAGTGCACTGGTCTATCTGGATCTGCGTCAACCAGAACGAGACTGGCGGTCGGCGCACCCTAATCTCGCCAGCCTATTCGAACGAATTGCCGCACGGCCCAGCGCAAAAATATCGCTGGCTGAACAATAAGCCCAAAAGATTAATCGGCGAGGGACTGCAAATCGGCAGTGCCCGCCGGGCGACCGCCCATACGGGCCGATTCGATGATGCCGCCGCCCAAACAGACGCGGCTTTCGTACATAACCAATGATTGACCCGGCGTCACGGCCCATTGTGGCGCGGCGAAGCGAATCACGGCACGCTGGTCATCAATCTGCTCAATCTCACAGGCCGCATCCGGTGAACGATAACGCGTCTTGGCGGTGTAGACCCAGTGTTTATGGGGTGGCTCGCCGGCAATCCAGTTCAAATCGGTAATGGTCACTTCATCGACCAGCAATGCCGGGTGATCATGTCCCGACACCACATAGAGCACATTCGTGGCCATGTCTTTACGCGCCACATACCAGGCATCGTGCTCGCCCGGTGTTTTATCCTGCCCCTGGTCGTTGCCTTTGATACCGCCGATGTGCAAGCCTTTGCGCTGGCCCAGGGTATGGAACGCCAATCCCTGATGTTTGCCCAGTAATTTGCCTGAATCCAGATCGCGGATTTCGCCCGGGTTCTGTGGCACATAGCGCTGCAGAAAATCATTAAACGGGCGCTCACCGATAAAACAGATACCTGTGGAGTCCTTTTTCTTGGCCACCGGCAAACCAGCAGCTTCGGCTTTGGCGCGCACTTCAGGTTTGAGCCAGTTGGCCAGCGGGAACATGGCTGGTTTGAGTTGTGTCTGACTCAGCCGATAGAGGAAATAGCTCTGATCCTTGTTGCCATCTTCGGCCTTGAGTAACTGGCGTTTACCATCAAAGTCTTGCACACCCGCATAGTGACCGGTAGCAATGGCATCGGCACCCAGGCTAATGGCGTGATCAAGAAACGCGGCAAACTTGATTTCAGCGTTACACAACACGTCCGGATTCGGCGTGCGCCCCGCGTTGTATTCTTGCAAGAATGTCGAAAAAACACGATCGCGATATTCTTTAGCGAAATTCACGACTTCGATATCAATGCCCAGAATGTCCGTAACACTCATCACATCGATGAGGTCCTGGCGGGTGCTGCAGTATTCATCCGTATCATCGTCTTCCCAGTTCTTCATGAACAGGCCAATAACGCGATAGCCCTGCTCTTTGAGCAGCAGCGCTGCCACGGAAGAATCCACACCGCCGGACAAACCGACCACTACAGTCTTTGCAGTTTTAACAGTCGAAGACGACATCAAAATATTCCTTAACGATCTGTTCGACCGGCCAATGGCCTAGCCGCAGTCACATGGTGTTGCGCATCTAAGGTATAGAAACGGTACGCAGCCCATTCTCTCACGGGCGCAACCGGAGGCAAGCTGCCGTGTTCTACATCCCAGGGGTCTATGGTGTAAACATGGCTATCGTCGTCACTCGCCTCGCCGGTTTCAACGAGCGTAGCGCTGTAATGCGATGCCACCAATAATGTGCGATGCGCATAAGGGCCAACTTCATGCCAACGCAGCACCTGCTTCTTCTGCAACAAAGACAACATATTGGCCGTGGTGGTTGAATGATCAATACAATCCATGCGACCGTTGACGGTTTCATCTTCGTCATTACCGGGCTCATCTGCACCCATCGGCGTCTGCTCGGCGGCTTTAACGTAGAGTTTGCGCACAGCTTCAGCCGCTGCCGCACGCTCTTCTGCAGGTGTTTTAGCCTGGCGTAAGGGCGCTAGGGTTTTCTTGAGCCAGCTATCGGGATACACAACAGACACCTGCTTCAGGCAGCTCCAGTTATAACAAACCACGACATAGCTTTCGGCGCAGGCCAGCCCGCTGGCAAAACACATGCCCAGCAAAAAACCGTAGCGCCAGAATCGATGCATCAATCGAAATGAGTAAGGGTGTTGAGTGGCATGCGACGCCCGGCCAGCCAGTCTTCAACGCATTGCAGGACGAGTGGGCTGCGATGGCGATCTTGTGTTGCCTTCAATTCTTCCAGCGTCAACCAATGTGCGGCAACAATGCCGTCATCGAGCTTGCGCCCGGCATCTACCTGATCCAACCGACAATCGAAGGCAAAACGCAGATAGGTGATGTCACCTGCCGGCACTGTCCACTGATACACGCCTACCAACGCTTGCGGCGTGACGTGGCACCCCGTTTCTTCCAGGGCCTCTCGGGCGCAAGCCGCCACCAGGGACTCACCCTCGTCCAGATGGCCTGCGGGCTGATTGAAACGCAGCCCCGCGGTGGTTTCTTCCTCAACCACCAGGAACCGACCATTCTGTTCGACCAACGCAGCAACAGTAACGCTCGGTTTCCAACGTGTTTTTTGTGTGTTCATAGGGCGTATTTTACCGAAAGCACCCGCGTGTCACCCAAAGCACGCTAAATGCACGAGCCGACCTGATTTTGAGCCAGAAATCGGCTAGAATTGGGCGATCTGGCCGGTTGCTTGTGGCCCATTCTGACGTTTGTTCAAAGGATTTACATCATGTCGATGTCTGATCGCGACGGTTTTATCTGGCTAGACGGCAAACTCGTGCCTTGGCGCGATGCCAACACCCACGTACTGACCCACTCTCTGCATTATGGTATGAGCGTGTTTGAGGGCGTGCGTGCTTACGATACCGGCCGCGGCACATCGATCTTCCGTCTGCAAGATCACACCCGTCGATTATTCAATTCGGCACACATCTTCCAGATGGAAGTGCCTTACGATGAAGCGACCATCAATGAAGCTCACAAAGAAGTCGTGCGCGCCAACAATCTGGAAAGCGCCTACATTCGCCCGCTGGTGTACTACGGTTCAGAAAAAATGGGCGTTTCGCCGAAGGGTGCCAAAGTACACGTTGCCATCGGCGCATGGCCTTGGGGTGCGTACCTGGGCGAAGATGGTCTGAAAAAAGGCATTCGCGTTAAGACGTCGTCATACACCCGCCACCACGTTAACGTGTCGATGGTCCGCGCCAAGGCCAGCGGCCACTACGTCAACTCGATTCTGGCCAACAACGAAGCCGTTGCTGATGGCTACGATGAAGCGCTTCTGCTCGACACCGAAGGCTATGTCTCTGAAGGCGCCGGCGAAAACCTGTTCATCATCAAGAGCGGCAAGGTCTACACGCCTGAGCTCTCGTCCTGCCTAGAAGGCATCACGCGCGATAGCGTTGTCACACTGGCACGCGAGATGGGTATTTCGGTTGAAGAAAAGCGCATTACCCGCGATGAAGTCTACTGTGCTGACGAAGCCTTCTTTACCGGCACCGCCGCTGAAGTGACCCCGATTCGTGAGCTCGACAACCGCAAAATCGGCATCGGTAGCCGTGGCCCGGTAACCGAACGCATTCAGTCTGCTTACTTCGATGCGGTGAATGGCCGTAGTCCGAAGCACGAAGACTGGCTGAGCTTTATCTGATTCACTTCTTTCTGAGGCTATTCTGATGAATGCACCGCTTGAAAACACCCTGTCAGCCAAAGCGCTAACCATTACTGCTGAAGATCTACCCTTGCACTGCCCACCGCAAGGTGTGCAACTCTGGTCGGGTCACCCGCGTGTTTACCTCGATGTGCTGAAAACCGGCGAAGTGAAGTGCCCTTACTGCGGCACGCATTACACGTTCTCCGGCGAAGCCCCACACGGCCACTAATTACTTGCAACGCGGAGAGACTGAAAGTCTATGAAGGCTGTCTCTCTGCTGGTTGCCCCGGCTTGGGTGGGCGATGCGGTGATGAGTGAACCGCTCATTCGCACCATTGCCGCACACGACCAGACCCCTGTTGATGTACTCGCCCCACCCTGGGTTGCGCCACTGTACGAGCGCATGCCCAATGTAGGCAATGTCATTCCCGCGCCGTTTGCCCATGGTCAATTCGACCTCAAGGCACGCTGGCACCTAGGCCAGACATTACGGGCACAGGGCTACCAGAATGCCTACGTACTGCCCAATTCTTTAAAGTCTTCATTACCGACTTTTTTTGCCGGCATCCCTAATCGCATCGGCTTTACCGGTGAGTCCCGCTACGGTTTAATCAATCGCCGCCAGAAGCTGGATAAGCAAAAGCTGCCACGAATGGTGGATCGCTTTCTGGCGCTAGGCCCTACATCGGCCAGCAGCGATGATGCAGACATTCCCCAACTCTCCGCCAACCCAGGCAGTTTTGAACGGCTAAGATGTACGCTCGGGCTGGAGGCGCCGAATCGCTTAGCGGTTCTCTGCCCGGGAGCTGAATACGGCCCCGCCAAGCGTTGGCCCGCTGAGCATTTCGCAACACTCGCCCAACAACTGGATCAAGCCGGCTACAGCGTCTGGATTATTGGCTCAGCCAAAGATCAGGAAGCAGGCACGGCGATTGAATTACTCAGTGGTGGCTTGGCGATTAATCTCTGTGGCCGGACAAAGCTGGCAGATGCCATTGACCTCATGAGCGCCGCTGATATTGTGGTGAGCAATGACTCTGGCCTCATGCATGTAGCTGCAGCGCTACAACGCCCGCTGATTGCACTGTTTGGCTCCTCTTCCCCCCTGTTTACTCCCCCACTCAGCAAGCAGGTAGCTATTCTGCAGCATCCGGTGCCTTGTAGCCCCTGCTTTGCACGCACCTGTCGTTACGGCCACCTGGATTGCCTGACCAAGCTGTTACCTGAAAGCGTCATGGCATCGATCCGTACGCTCAACCCGGAAAGTCATACAGCATGAGCCTGCCCCCCCCCACTGCCCCGGTTCCTAATTTTGCGACGCCTGATGAGGCAGAACAGGGTTTCTACGAAAGCATCACGCAGGCCAATCTGGATGCACTAATGGCGGTATGGGCGGATGAAGATGACATTGTCTGCATCGATCCCGATGGCCGACGCGCGGCTGGCCATGCGGCCATTCGCCAAGGCTGGCAATCCATTTTCAATGGCTGTCACCATCTGGAAATCGAGGTCATGAATGTCATGCGCTGGCAAAGCGGCCTGGTGGCCATCCATCTGGTGCAAGAAAGCGTCACGCTGTTCAGCGTACCGGAAGAGCTCACTGATCCGGAACACCCCAATGCCCTAGTCAAACGTAATGGCGTCACTACCGCCATGAACGTCTACGTGCGTGGCGGCAACGGATGGCGGCTGGTCTGTCACCAGGCAACGGCGCAACTCGCCTCTATAGAAGAGCAAGTCGCTAACGTTGCAACCCATACGCTCCACTAGCGCGCTTGAAATGCTGCCGCAGTTAGCGCCCTATCGCGCACCTTTCTATCTGTTCAACGGCCATCTGCAAACCTTATGGCCGGTTTGGCAAACGCTGCGTAAACCGGCAATCAACTGGCCACGCGAACGTTGGGAAACACCGGACGGTGACTTTATCGATGTGGACTGCATTAACCAGGGCTCGCCCAGCAATCCAGTCATCATCCTGTTTCATGGCCTAGAAGGCAATTCACAATCTCACTACGCGCGCAATTTAGCGACAGCCCTCGCAAGCATGTGCTGGACAGGCTATATCCCGCATTTTCGTGGCTGCAGTGGCGGGCTCAATCGCCTGCCGCGGGCTTATCACTCCGGCGACTCACAAGAAATCGACTGGATTCTGAAACGATTCAAGCAACGTGCGCCACACCGCACCTATTTTGCTGCAGGCGTTTCTCTAGGCGGCAACGCGTTAATGAAATGGTTAGGTGAGCAAGGTGCTGCAGCTAAAGAGATCATCCATGCGGCTGCGGCCATTAGCCCACCTATGGATGTCGGTGCCTGTGGTGCCTGGCTCGACCAGGGCACCAACCGCAGAGTCTACACACAGCATTTCCTACGCACGATGAAGGCCCAGAGCGAAGCACGGCTAGCGCGCTTCCCAGGTCTGTTTGATGCACAGCGCATGCGTGCTGCAAAAACACTGCGCGAGTTTGATAACACTGTCACCGCACCACTGCACGGATTCAAGAACGTAGATGATTACTGGGCAAGCGCTTCTGCCCTGGGTGTACTCAATGGCGTGAAAGCACCGACGCTCCTGCTCATGCCCCGCAACGATCCGTTTCTAGTCGATGCCTGCTACCCGCGCGCCTGCCCACCAGCCGTGACAATGGAAATACCGGCGAGCGGGGGCCATGTGGGTTTTAGCGGGGGGCACGGTGACACTAAAGATATGTGGTTGCCCTCCCGTATAATTAACTTTTTTGCACAATCTGTCGGCCTAACGCATGCTATTGCCGATACCCCACCTCGAGCCTGAACGATTATGTCTGCACACCGGTTTGCGATTCCTAGCCTTCCTGACTCAATTTTCAAAGCCTACGATATCCGTGGCATTGTCGATGACACGCTAACGCCAGACATCGTTCGGGCGGTTGGCTTAGGCCTGGGCACCCTGGCGAGAGAACAAGGCGTCAAAGCGATTGCCGTAGGACGCGACGGACGACTGTCCGGCCCGGCGCTATCACAAGCTTTGCAAGAAGGTATTGTGGCCGCCGGCATCGATGCCATTGATGTAGGTTGTGTGCCAACGCCCGTTACCTACTTTGCCGGTTTCGAGCTCGAAACCTACTCTTGTGTATCGGTCACGGGCAGCCACAATCCACCGGACTACAACGGCCTCAAAATGGTGATCGCCGGCAACACCTTGGCGGGTGATGCTATTCAGGCACTGAAGAAGCGTATCGAAGCCGGTGATGTGCACTGGGCTGAGCAACCTGGCCAGATGCGCGTTGCAGACGTCAAATCGGCCTACCTCGACAAGATCGTAGGCGATGTAAAACTAGCACGCCCAATGACGATTGCTGTTGATTGCGGCAACGGCGTTGCGGGTGAACTGGCTCCCGAACTCTTCAAGCGCATGGGCTGCAAGGTCATTCCCTTATTCTGCGAGATTGATGGCACATTTCCGAACCACCACCCAGATCCATCCAAGCCGGAGAATCTCAAAGACCTGGTTGCCGAGCTGACCAAAACTGACGCAGAAATCGGCCTGGCCTTTGATGGCGATGGTGACCGACTGGGTGTGGTGACCAAAGATGGTCAGATCATTTTCCCGGATCGCCAGATGATGCTCTTTGCACAGGATGTATTAAGCCGTTGCCCGGGTGCCGACATTATTTTTGACGTGAAGTGTTCTCGTCTACTGGGCGATGCGATTCGTGCCGCCGGTGGCAAACCACTGATGTGGAAAACCGGACACGCCCTGATTAAAGCGAAGCTCAAAGAAACGGGCGCACCGCTGGCTGGCGAAATGAGCGGCCACGTGTTCTTCAAGGAACGCTGGTTCGGTTTTGATGATGGCCTCTACACCGGTGCACGCTTACTGGAAATTCTGTCACGCGCACCGGATGCCAACCCTGTACTGACCGCATTGCCTAATAGCCAGAGCACGCCGGAACTCAACATCAGCATGAAAGAAGGCGAACCACACGCCCTGATGGCTGAGCTGGCCGTTGCACCGGACTTCCCGGGCGCACGTGATGTCATCACGATTGATGGCCTGCGCGTGGAATACGAAGATGGTTTTGGCCTGGCACGTCCTTCCAACACCACGCCAGTGGTTGTACTCCGCTTTGAAGCCGATACCCCCGAAGCGCTGACCCGCATTCAAAACGAGTTCCGCCGCGTACTGAACAAAGCACGGCCGGGTTTGGCACTGCCTTTCTAAAACGAAACCGGGGCACTCGTTGCCCCGGTTTAATTACTTACCGCTGAGACTCCGGCGGTTGTAGTCTTTATCGCCGGGCATGATGCAGCGGCCGAAACCGAACAATCCGCCCTGAGACCCCGCTGGGCAAACTTTGTTCTCAGGGAATTTGTCGGCAACTTTTTTAGCCTCGGCTGCCTTAGCGGTATTGACATACTCCCATCGGCCATTCGGGAACAATAGGACATCTTCGCCACTCGCAGTTTTCCCGGCGATCGGTGTGCGCTCAGGCGTATCGGCGATGTCGGCCAAGGCAAGCGGCGTGCTCATCAGCATGAGTGCCGCAAGCCCGATTCGAAAATATGCGATCACCGCTGAGCAACCCAGTTAGATACCGATGCCAGTGCTGCGGCCAGATTGGCTGGCTGTGTACCGCCCGCCTGCGCCATATCCGGACGACCGCCACCCTTGCCACCCACTTGGCCAGCAACAAAGTTGATGAGTTCGCCCGCTTTGAAGCGGCTGGTTAGGTCTGGTGTCACACCGGCAATCACCGAAACCTTATCGCCTTCGGCGACACCCATTACGATGACGGCCGATTTCAACTGATCTTTCAGTTGATCCAGCGTTTCGCGCAAGGCCGATCCTGATACGCCTTCCAGCTTAACTGCTAGGACGGCAACACCATTCACGGTTTGCGCCTGGCTGGCCAGATCACCACCTTGAGCGGCTGCCAGCTTGGATTGCAAACGAGCCACTTCTTTTTCCTGGACCTTGATGCCGTCCAGCACAGCCGCTATACGCGCCGGTGCTTCTGCCGGCTTGCACTTCACAAGACCCGCAATTTCATTCAATGCTTGGCGACGGAACTGCACCGCAGCCAGGGCGTAATCCCCCGTAAGCGCTTCAACACGACGTACGCCGGCAGCCACGCCCGATTCGGCGATGATCGTAAACAGACCGATATCCCCCGTACGCGTTACGTGCGTACCGCCACATAATTCACGCGAACTGCCAATATCCAAAACGCGGACCGTATCGCCGTACTTTTCTCCGAAAAGCATCATGGCGCCGAGCTTCTGCGCATCTTCAATCGCCATCTCGCGGGCTTCACCCGGTAGATTACGCATGATCTCGCGGTTGACGATATCTTCAACGGCGCAAATTTGCTCCGCGGTTATGGGTGCATTGTGCGCAAAATCAAAACGGGTTTTTTCTGCATCAACCAGAGAACCCTTCTGCTGCACATGCTCGCCCAGCACTTCACGCAATGCTTTATGCATCAGGTGAGTCGCCGAGTGATTACGCATGATGCGCTCTCGATCCACCACATTCACCGATGCCTGCACGCTGTTGCCAACAGAGAGCGAACCCTCGCGGAGGATGCCATGATGGCCAAAGACCTTTGGCTGAATCTTCTGGGTATCTTCGACCAGGAATTCACCATGGACTGATTTCAAGACGCCATTGTCACCGACCTGGCCACCAGACTCGGCGTAGAACGGTGTCTGATCCAAGACCACCACACCGGCATCACCGGCTTTGAGTTCATTAACAGCAACGCCATCACGGTACAACGCCACCACATTGGCTTCTACCGCCATATGGTTATAACCTTCGAAGCTGGTCTGCGGGCCTTCATAGACCAGCGCGGCTGCCATGTGGAACTTACCTGCGGCACGCGCCTGATCACGCTGACGCGTCATGGCCGCATCAAAGCCTGCCTCATCGACGTTGAGCTCACGCTCGCGGCAAACGTCTGCCGTCAGATCCAGAGGGAATCCATAGGTGTCGTGCAACTTGAACGCAATATCACCATCCAGCACACCGTCTTTAGGCAAGCTGGCCAGCGCGCCATCCAGAATTTCCATGCCGTGGGCAATCGTTTCAAAGAAACGCTCTTCTTCCAAACGCAGAATATCTGTAACCCGTTGCTCTGCACGTGCGAGTTCTGGGTAGGCCTCACCCATCTCAGCCACCAGTGCCGACACCAGCGTATTAAAGAATGGTGTGCGTGCGCCCAGCTTGTAGCCATGACGAATCGCACGGCGAACGATACGACGCAGCACATAACCGCGGCCTTCATTACCCGGAATAACCCCATCCACAATCAGGAAGGCACAGGCACGAATATGGTCGGCAATCACTTTCAGGGAAGCGGCATCAATGGTGGCTTCACCGCCGGCCACATGCACCGCTTTTTGAGCGGCAGCAATCAGATGCTGGAATAGATCAATTTCATAGTTGCTGTGTACGTGCTGCAGAACAGCGGCAATTCGCTCCAGACCCATCCCGGTATCAACGCATGGGCGTGGCAGCGGATGGAGCACACCTGCTTCATCACGATTGAACTGCATGAACACAAGGTTCCAGATCTCGATATAGCGATCGCCATCCTCTTCAGGGGATCCCGGAGGGCCGCCCCAGATATCGGCACCATGGTCATAGAAGATCTCAGTACACGGACCACACGGGCCGGTGTCGGCCATTTGCCAGAAATTGTCTGACGCGTAACGGGCACCCTTGTTATCACCAATGCGAATGATGCGGTCTTTAGGCACACCGACTTCATTGGCCCAGATGTCGTAAGCTTCGTCATCTTCCTGGTAGACCGTGACCCAGAGCTTTTCTTTGGGTAGACCGTAGACGCCCGTCAGCAGTTCCCAGGCAAAATTGATGGCATCCCGTTTGAAGTAATCACCAAAGCTGAAGTTGCCCAGCATTTCAAAGAACGTGTGATGACGTGCGGTATAGCCCACGTTTTCCAGGTCATTATGTTTGCCCCCTGCACGCACACTACGTTGTGACGACGTTGCGCGCGTGTATGGACGTTTGTCCTGCCCCAGAAACACATCTTTGAACTGAACCATCCCCGAATTGGTGAAAAGCAGGGTGGGATCATTTCCCGGAACCAGCGAACTGGAAGGCACAATGGTGTGCCCTTTGGATTCGTAGAAACGAAGAAACTTTTCCCGGATTTCGGCGCTTTTCATAACGGGGAGGTCCTAATGCTAATGCAGGTAGATGTGTATTGATTATTTACGACGGGATTTAGTGCTGGTAACGGTAGGTAGCGGCTTATATACTGCCTGACCACGGGTAACCGCCGAATCAAGGGCGGTCTTGGCAGATTTCTTGCCCATAAAGACGGCTTCCATTTCTTCGTCAACGATCTGGCGCAGCTGAGGGTTCAGAGAAATCCAGCCCACGTTAGCACCCGAAGCCGCTGGCTTCATGACGTTCGCCAGCCCCAGATCCTGCGCCTGAAGATCGTCTCGCAGCAGCTTACTTTGCGCACCGGCTTGTGCTGGAGGCGTCAGTGGCAGGAACCCGCCCTGACGTGCAATGGTCAACTGTGTTTGCGGCGTCAGTGTGAACTCGAGGAACTTGGCAGCCGCCTTATACTCATCTTTCGTACCGCCTTGGCCAACCCAGATTGCGGCACCGGCTGCCAGCGTATTGAACGGCGCACCAGCATTGTCATCAATCACAGGCAGCGGTCCAACACCAAAGTCAAATTTCTTGTTCGCTTGCAACTCGGCGACCAGCTCACTATTCGTCGTGATCATGGCGCACTCGCCGCTCAGAAAATGTGCGTCGGCTTCGTTGTTACGGCCAAAGCTCGTGAAGTATTCGGTTTTGTACCAGGACGTCAGACGTGCCAGATGGCGCACCTGTATCAGCGTATTGAAGGCCAGTTTTCCGTCAGGCGTTACTGTTTGCGAACCAGCCCAGGCTGACACGTTATCGATATGCACCCACACTGGCCATGAGGTTGTGTACTCGCAAGTCGCTGCGCGAGCGGCATCAATTTTGCCCGACAGGTCTTGCATCTCTTCCCAGGTCTTAGGCGCCTTGTTTGGATCTAATCCGGCCTTTCTGAAAATCTCTTTGTTCCAGAACAGCACCGGCGTTGTAAAAGCAACGGGCAGTGCCTGAACCTGATTATTCACGGTGACGGCATTCCGCAATGGCTCGGCAATCGATTTAGGATTGAACTTCACCTTGTTGTCAGCCAGTAGCTTTTCAACCGAGACGTAGGCGTCCGGATTATTCAAATACTTGGCCAGATCAACGCGCGTTGCCAGATTCAGCACCGAT
>JBDLTI010000052.1:0-12862 GCA_039805865.1 Pseudomonadota bacterium
CATTCCGCAATGGTTCGGCAATCGATTTAGGATTGAACTTCACCTTGTTGTCAGCCAGTAGCTTTTCAACCGAGACGTAGGCGTCCGGATTATTCAAATACTTGGCCAGATCAACGCGCGTTGCCAGATTCAGCACCGATGGCTTGCCGTTTGGCGCACGTTTCACCAGCTGCACTTCAACGTCTTTGCTCGATTCATTAAAGCGACTCACCAGTTGCTGCAATTCTTTGGCATGCTGACCTTCAAGCTGATGCGCCAGGGTGAGATCTGTTTTGGCAAAGGCTGCGCTTACAGGCACCAATAACGTCAGCAATAACGATGAACGACGTAAAAAAGTGGTGTTAGCTTTAAACATAATCAGGAGTCCTTAAGTGCTTGAAGACAATGCGATGCAAATTTCACGGGTTAATCTGCGCCAAAACCCTGAATTATACGGATTTAAGGGCAAAATCTGGCATTTTGGCTGTGTATAATCAGCGCATGACTGAATTGATTGCGGAAGAAACACCGCCGACCCCGACATTTGCCGAATTGGGTCTTGATCCTGCCATTGTGCAGGCGATTACCGATACGGGTTACACCACACCCACCCCTATCCAGGCTGCTGCGATTCCAGTCGTTGTGACCGGCAAAGATCTCAAGGCCTGTGCGCAAACGGGCACCGGTAAAACAGCCGCGTTTAGCTTGCCACTGCTACAGCGGCTGCTGCCGCACGCGAACAGCAGCACCTCCCCGGCCAAACATCCGGTACGTGCGCTCATTCTTACCCCTACCCGTGAGCTGGCAATCCAGGTGTATGACAACCTGAAGGAATATGGCAAATATCTGCCCTACCGCATCGCCTGTGTCTATGGTGGCACCGACATTAAGCCGCAGATCGCTGAATTGAAGCTCGGCGTTGAATTCCTGGTCGCCACGCCCGGTCGATTCCTAGATCTGGTAGAACAGAAGGCCGTCAGCTTGCACTCGGTGCAGGCACTGGTCTTGGACGAAGCCGACCGGATGCTGGACATGGGTTTTATCCCGGACATCCAGCGTATTTTGAATATGCTGCCGAAGACGCGGCAAGGATTGCTGTTCTCGGCGACGTTCTCAACAGAAATCCAGCGGCTGGCGGACACCATGCTGCAAAACCCCGAATACATCGAAGTTGCCAAACGTAATAGCGTTTCCGACACGATTACGCATCAGGTGCACCCGGTGGCGGAATCCCGAAAGATGGCGCTACTGGTCAACCTGTTGCGCACCGGCACCATGAATCAAGCACTGGTCTTCGTTCGCACCAAACAGGGCTGTAGTCGTTTGGCGCGTGCCCTACAGCACGCCGGCATCAAAACTGATGCAATCCACGGGGACAAATCACAATCCGAACGCATGAAGGCTCTGAATGCTTTCAAGGCAGGTGAAATGCAAGCGCTGGTGGCCACCGACGTTGCCGCCCGCGGTATCGACATCGAAGAACTCCCCTATGTAGTTAACTACGAGCTGCCGCACACACCCGAGGACTATGTCCATCGTATTGGCCGAACCGGCCGTGCTGGCAACCTTGGCAATGCCTTATCACTGGTTAGCGCTGATGAAACCGGTTACCTGGCCGATATTGAAAAGCTGATCAACAAACCTATACATCAGGTCGTTGTCCCAGGCTTCGAGCCCGAAGATGATTGGTGCTACCCGCCGTCTGGCAAAAAACGGGATCGCAGCGCACTGAACTCTAACCGTGGCGCTGAGCGTAACGAACGCACAGAGCGCAATTCGCGCAGCGAGCGTAACGAACGCACAGAGCGTCGGCCAGATCGCGCCGAACGCCCACAGCAGGATCGCTCTCGCAGCCATTACACGCCGAAGCCGTCCACGATTGCTGCCGACGGATTTGATTTCAATAAGCCCTACCAAGCAACGGTCAGCAATGCTGACGCCATGCCGACTGCAGAAAAACCATCCACACCAATGCGTCGCTCCGGAAAAATGGTCGCCGCACTACTGGGTGGCATCAAAAAACCTCAACCTTAATTACTAACGGAGTTGATCATGGGAAACCGACTGAGCAAGATCGTGACACGCACCGGTGATAGCGGTACCACCGGCCTAGGCGATGGTTCCCGCGTTGGCAAAGATAGCCCCCGTATTGACACCCTCGGCGAACTGGATGAGTTGAATTCATCCCTTGGCGTATTGCTGGCGGAAGCGCTCCCGGAACCACTCGGCGCTCGAATTCGCGAATGCCTGCTGACCGTTCAGAATCACCTCTTCGATCTGGGTGGCGAGATCTGCATCCCCGGGCACAAAAGCATTGGTGAAGATCATGTGACTTTGCTCGAAGGTTGGGCAGAGACTTACAACGCAGATCTGCCCGCGCTGAAAGAATTTATCCTGCCTGGCGGCACCCGCCCTGCTGCGCTGGCGCACCTGTCACGCACCATTTGTCGACGTGCGGAGCGCTCTATCGTTCACCTCGGACACAACGAAGCGGTCTCGGTACACGCCCGCCAATATCTGAACCGTCTATCCGATCTGCTCTTTGTACTGGGGCGCACACTCAATCGTGCCGGCGGCCAGGGCGACATCCTCTGGCAAAATAACCGCGGCCGGTAAACACCGAACTCAAACAACAAAGGCCCGGTCTTTCGATCCGGGCCTTTTGCTTTAAAGCATGCCCTATTATTTATCGGCCATCGCCAGACGGCGTTGACGCACGCCCTCAGCCAACTGATCCAGCAGCTTAACGCTGTCATCCCAGTTAATGCAGGCATCGGTAATGCTTACACCGTACTCCAGCGGCTTACCCGCCACCAGATCCTGACGGCCGGCATTGATGTGAGACTCCACCATCACGCCCATAATGCGCTCTTCGCCATTCGTCAGTTGTGCCGCGACATCCGTGCTCACTTCCATCTGACGCTGATATTCCTTGCGGCTATTACCGTGCGAGAAGTCAATCATTACGCGCGCTGGAATGCCGGCCTTGGCCATATCGGTACAGGCCGCATCAACGCTCGCTGCATCATAGTTAGGCTCTTTACCGCCACGCAGAATCACGTGGCAATCTTCATTGCCCAAGGTCTGCACAATTGCGGCATGGCCAGATTTGGTCACTGACAAGAAATGATGCGGTGACTGCGCCGAACGAATCGCGTCCAGGGCGATACGCACATTGCCATCCGTGCCATTCTTGAAGCCGACAGGACACGACAAACCGGATGCCAGCTCACGGTGCACCTGAGACTCTGTCGTACGCGCACCAATAGCACCCCAACTGATCAGATCGCCCACGTATTGCGGGGTAATCATGTCGAGGAACTCGGTCGCGCACGGCAGGCCAATCGTGTTGACATCCAGCAGCAGCTTGCGCGCACGGCGCAGGCCTTCGTTAATGTCAAAGCTGTTATCCAGGTGCGGATCATTAATCAGCCCCTTCCAGCCCACCGTGGTACGCGGTTTTTCAAAATACACACGCATCACGACAACCAGATCATCCGATAGACGCTCGGCTTCAACGGCCAGGCGTCGCGCATAGTCCAGCGCCATTTCCGGATCGTGAATCGAGCAAGGCCCGATGACCACGACAAGACGGTCATCCGCACCGTGCAGTACGCGGTGAATGGCATGACGGGCTGCCGTAACGCGTTGCGCTACCGGCGCACTTACCGGAAAGGCGTTCAACACAGTAGCCGGTGGCGCCAATTCGCTAATGGCCCCAATACGCACATCATCTGTACTGGCTTGCGTCATTGTGTTTCTAGTCTCAACCATGATCGTTTCCTGAATGTCTCAAACGCCTTCTTGCGGGTTCAACTTGGCCGGCTCGTTGTGCAAACGGTTCAAGGCATTGAGGTACGCCTTGACGGATGCAATGACGATATCGGTATCGGCACCGCTACCATTGACTACACGGCCGCCCTTAGACAAACGCACCGTTACATCACCCTGCGCATCGGTGCCGGACGTGATGTTATTCACCGAGTACAACAGCAATTCGCAACCGCTATTCAACACCGACTCGATCGCCTTGAAGGTCGCATCGACCGGGCCGGAACCCGTAGACTCGGCTTTCTTCTCTTCACCGCCGACCGACAAGGTCAAACGGGCAACAGGCGTTTCACCGGTTTCCGAGGTCACTTGTGAATACGTCAGCTTGTAATGCTCGTTTTCCGGCGTCACCGCTTCATCGGACAACAATGCTTGAAGATCTTCATCAAAGATCTCGTGCTTTTTGTCTGCCAATTCTTTGAATCTGGCAAAGGCCGCATTCAAAACCTCTTCGCTTTCAAGCACCACACCCAACTCGTTCAAACGCGATTTGAATGCATTACGACCCGAATGCTTGCCAAGCACCAGCTTGTTCTGCGACCAGCCCACATCTTCGGCGCGCATGATCTCGTAGGTTTCGCGATGCTTAAGGACGCCATCCTGGTGAATACCGGATTCATGAGCAAAGGCGTTTGCACCCACAATGGCTTTATTCGGCTGCACGGGATAACCCGTGATTTGCGAAATGAGTTTTGAGGCTGGCACAATCTGCGTGGTATCGATCTTGGTCTCAACCGGGAAGATATCGGCACGCGTGCGCACCGCCATCACCACCTCTTCCAACGAGGCGTTACCAGCACGCTCACCCAGACCGTTAACCGTACATTCCACCTGACGGGCGCCTGCCATCACAGCAGCCAGCGAGTTGGCCACAGCCAAACCGAGATCATTGTGGCAATGCACAGACCAGACCACTTTGTCCGAACCCGGCACACGCTCAATTAGCTGGCGAATGGTTTCGGCATACTGGCCCGGCACGTTGTAACCCACGGTATCCGGCACATTCAATGTTGTTGCACCGGCTTTGATCACTGCTTCGAACACGCGGCAGAGGAAATCGATATCCGAACGACCCGCGTCCTCTGCAGAAAACTCGACATCATCGGTATATTCACGAGCCCAACCAATGGCTTTAACGGCCTGCTCGACCACCTGATCCGGCGTCATGCGGAGTTTCTTCTCCATATGAATCGGGCTGGTGGCAATGAAGGTGTGCACACGTTTACGCGGTGCCGGCGCAATGGCTTCACCCGCACGACGGATATCGTTTTCATTGGCACGTGCCAACGAACAGACGGTCGATTCGCGAATCACCTGGGCAATCGAGTTAATCGAGTCAAAATCACCGGGCGATGCGGCCGCAAAACCGGCTTCGATCACGTCCACACGCATCCGTTCCAGTTGACGCGCCACACGGATCTTTTCGTCTTTGGTCATCGATGCGCCCGGACTCTGCTCGCCATCACGCAACGTCGTATCAAAAATAATCAATTGGTCTTTTTTCATGTCAGGCTCCTGAAGGCCGGGTCATTCTTAACCCAACCTGAATTCAATCTTGGGGTATTCCGAAAATTCGCGAAACTTCGGAACGGTCTTTAGCAATGGGGGATGTTTAATATGTGCGCGCCACGCGCAGCAGCGGACGTGCACCTAGAAGCAGGTGCAGCCAATAGGTCGCCCGACCACCCGAGATGGCCTTTTGAGCGAGAAGCATCGTGTACATTGCAGACATGGGTTGTAATATAAGCCCTAGAAGCGCTGCTGGCAATTGTTTTTGCCTATAACTTCAATAGCTTCGGCCCATCCGGGGCCCGGCGCAGGAGAAATTGCATGAAATTGGATGCCCACCGATCTGTACTGCTCATTATCGACCTGCAGGAACGGCTGCTGCCCGCGATAGACGAAGGCGAAAGCGTTGTGGATCATACCGCCTGGCTGATTGGCGTTGCCCGTCAACTCCGGGTTCCTGTGTTGCTGACCGAACAGTATCCTCAAGGTTTAGGCACTACCGCCCCAGCCATCGCCCAATTGATCGCCCCTGAAGAACGGATCGAAAAAATCCACTTTTCAGCGGTTGCCGAAGGCAATCTACTCAGCCACCCAGATGCAGAGCGCAAGCAGTGGGTCATTTGCGGTACAGAATCCCATGTCTGCGTGCAGCAGACCGTGCTCGACCTGCTGGCGGCCGGCCGTCAGGTTAGCGTGGTTGAAGAGGCTGTCGGCTCTCGCCAGGGGCGCGACAAGACCTTGGCACTAGCTCGCATGCGCCAACATGGTGCCGATATTGTCTCCCGCGAGATGGTTGCCTTCGAGTGGCTAAATCAGGCGAACACGCCCGAGTTCCGGGCGGTGCTCAAAGCGTTTATTCGCTAAACTTATTAAAGCCGGCATCCACTTCGGCTTGTGTCGTCGCCCGGAGCACACGGGCAACTTCCTTGCCCTCCTGCATAAAAATCAGCGCCGGCCAAAGTTTGACGGCAAAGCTTCGACCCAGACGTCGCCCCTTGCCATCTTCAATACGCAAATGTCGCACGTGCGGATGCTGCTTCAGGGCATCGGCCACGAGCGGCTGCACCGCCTGACAATGCGGGCATTCGTTGATACCGAACTCCAGCAGCATTGCGCCACGCATGGCATCGACTTCATCACGGGTTGGTTCTGGCGTAAAAGGAACGGGGGACATGGCGCACTCCTGAACAATCAAGCGCTATCATAGCGCCCATGCAGCCTCATCATCTAGAACTTCTTGCCCCCGCACGTGATGCCGACATCGGTATCGAAGCCGTACTACATGGCGCCGATGCCGTTTATATTGGCGGCCCTTCCTTTGGTGCCCGCGCTGCAGCGGATAACAGCGTGCAAGATATCACCCGGCTCGCCCGGTTCGCACACCGTTTCAATAGCCGCATCTTCGTGACGCTCAATACCATTCTGCGCGACGACGAACTGGAACCGGCGCGCAAGCTGGCCTGGCAACTTTACGATGCCGGTGTCGATGCGCTCATCATTCAGGATATGGGACTGCTCGAGCTGGATCTGCCTCCCATCCAGCTGCATGCGAGCACACAAACCGATATCCGCACACCGGAAAAAGCCCGCTTCATGCAGGACTGCGGTCTCTCACAAATCGTTCTGGCACGCGAACTGACGCTGCCGCAAATTGCCGCAATTGATGCCGCGCTCGGCTCGCGCAACAGTCCGGGACGTTCCGTCCTGGAGTTCTTCATACATGGCGCACTCTGCGTGGCCTACAGTGGCCTTTGCTATATCAGCCACGCCCATACCGGGCGCAGCGCTAACCGGGGCGATTGTTCACAGGCCTGCCGCCTGCCCTATGAAGTGAAAGATGCGCAGGGACGCATTGTCGCCCACGACAAACACGTGCTATCGATGAAAGACAACAATCAGAGTGACAATTTGCGCGCACTGATTGATGCCGGCATCCGCAGCTTCAAAATCGAAGGCCGTTACAAAGACATGGCCTACGTCAAAAACATCACGGCACACTACCGCATGCTATTGGACGAGATTCTGGATGAACGCCCGGAACTGGCTCGGAGCTCGAGCGGTCACAGCACCTTCAGCTTTACACCGGATCCCAACCAGAACTTCAACCGCGAGTTCACCGATTACTTTGTGCAAGGGCGCAAAGATGATATCGGCGCTTTTGACACGCCAAAGAACCCGGGGCAATCAGTTGGCTGGGTGAGCAAAGTAAACCCCGATCATCTGGAACTCACCACAGATAAACCCGGTACGCAGCTGAATAACGGTGACGGCCTCTGCTATTACGACCTCCAGAAAACCCTGGTCGGCCTACAGATCAATCGCGCCGAAGCCACTGGCCAGCCCGGTATCTGGAAACTCTGGCCCAAAGACCCCATAGCGAGCTTTAAAGATCTGCGACAGGATGTGCCGGTGAACCGTAACCGGGATATGCAATGGTCGCGCACGCTGGACAAGAAGTCCGCGGAACGGCTGATCGATCTGTACATCGCCCTACGCGACGATGGGCAAAGCCTGAGTCTGGAGCTCATGGATGCAGATAGCCTGAGTGGCAGCGCGACGCTTGATGGCCCATTTCAGGTGGCCAACGATCCGGCGCAAACTGAAACCAAACTACGTGAGGGTCTGCAGCGTCTTGGGGACACGATTTTCAAGCCGGTGAGCGTCACTCTCAACCTGTCGCAGCCCTGGTTTATCCCAGCTTCGCAACTCAATGCCTTGCGGCGATCTGCTGTTGAAGCGCTGATGGCTGCACGCGACGCCGCCTGGCAGCGCCTACCACGAGCCATCCCGGTTTTGCCCCCGGTCACCTACCCGGAAGACTCGCTCAGCTACCTGGCCAATGTCTTTAACGAACAAGCGCGTGACTTTTATGCCAAGCATGGCGTCAAGATCATCGATGCTGCCTATGAATCACATGAAGAAGCCGGTGAAGTCAGCCTGATGATCACCAAGCACTGTGTGCGCTTCTCTCTCAACCTTTGCCCCAAACAAACCAAGGGTGTTACTGGTGTACAAGGCACTGTACGCGCCGAACCGCTTCAACTGATCAATGGCAAAGAGAAACTCACCCTACGCTTTGATTGCAAACCCTGCGAGATGCATGTGATGGGCAAGATCAAACAGAGTGTGCTGAAAGCCGCTGCCAGCAGCCCTGTGACCTTTTACAAAAGTCGCGCAGACGCCAAGGGTGCGCACTAAGTCAGACTACGTGCGTTTTGCCAGCAAGCGGTCTAACTGATTGGCAAATGCCTGAACATCTGATTTCGAGAGGCCAGCAGGGCCACCGGTATCGACACCGCTATTGCGTAGGCCTTCCATGAAGTTCCGCATCGTGAGCCGGCCTTCGATATTACTTTGATTGAGCAACTCACCCCGAGGATCGATCACGTGAGCACCTTTGGCAATCACTTGTGATGCCAATGGAATGTCTGCAGTAATGACCAGGTCACCCAGAGCGGCTTCCTGAACAATCCGCTGATCCGCCACATCAAAACCCGCTGGCACTTGCAGCGCTCTGATCCAGGGTGATGGCGGAACACGCAGCATCTGGTTGGCAATCAGCACCATAGAGACTTTGGCACGGTTCGCTGCCCGATATAGCACTTCCTTAATGGCAACTGGACAAGCGTCTGCATCAACCCAGATTTTCATGGTTGACGATTGCCTCAGCGGCCCACTTTGCAAACTTCCACGCCATTAACCGACACGGTCGTTTCTGCCAGAACTAAGAACGGATTAAAGTGATTCAAAAAGCGTTCTGTTGTAAAACACATCGTGACAAATTCCTTCACATACAGCGCAACGCCTTCATAATCGGCCGGCGGCAGGCTCTGTTCGTCTCCTGCAATCATTACCTGTACGCAGACTTTGTTGCAATCGTGAGTCCCTGTAAATTTAACCGTGGCCGACTCACCAATAAACTGTTTGAGCAATTTGCGGCAGTTAATTTTGTTGTCCATGACCTCAAACAACGCATTCAGCGATTCCTGAATATTCATTTCAGGATTCTTTTTAATCTTCTTTGAATGATTAATTGAAAGTGCACGAGTCATGGAGGGATCTGCCTGTACGAAAACACATCAAAGACACAGCGATTCTTTGCAACGCCGATGCCTTAAAAACAAAACCCGCCTACAGGCGGGTTTTGACAAATGGAGATGGTGCCGATGGCCGGAATCGAACTGGCGACCTTCGCATTACGAATGCGCTGCTCTACCAACTGAGCTACATCGGCTCCAAGCGCGTGATTATAGCAAAATTTACGGTAATGGCTCACGGGAAGGCGCCCCTGATTGAATGAGCCATGCTTGTGCGGCCAATGCCGAAGGTGCCAGCCTTGCTGGCAGATTGAGCGTGCTTTCTTCGCCTGTTCTGATGTCTCGCCATTGCATCACAATATTGCTTTCTATCAACCCCGTTGGGCTTAGCTTCAATTCCCAGTGTCGCTGCATAATGACATCTTGAACCTTAGGCGTATCTGATCCGGTTTGAGGTATATGACCTTGGGCCAGCTCAAAGCGTAATGCCTCTAATTTGTCTTCGGCCAACCGGACAGCACTATCGTGCAACACGCTTTCGGCTGTGCCACCCAACATATTGAGTTGCAGGCGTGCCAACCCAAGCAACCCCACACCGAGCACAACCAATGCAATCAGCACTTCAATGAGGCTGAACCCACGGGCGGACGACGTTTTCAAAGCAACGCGACTCATTCGCCATCACTCCAGCTGCCAGGCACTGGCACAAACGTGCCCAACCGAGTTTGCGCTGCCTGAAGTACTGTTGGGGTGTAGGTAAAAACACCGCCGCCCTGAACACGCAGATTATTCTCGGCGATCAGCGCACCATCCAATCGACCCGAGATCAAATGCGTTTCGGTATTCGGTGCCATGCTGTAAACAAGGCCATTGATGCGTACCGAGCCCGATATCTGTAACCCACCACTGGCAATGATTACAACGGGGCTCGTCGCAGCGCCCAATGACCCATTGCTGAGCAGGGCGTTACCTTCCAGCCAGATCACACGACTTCCGACTCCAGCAACCGCCCCGCTGCAATCGCCGTTGCAATTGATCACGGTAGCGGCTTTTTTAACAAAGGCTTTATCGGCACCAAACCAGAATTCAAAAAATCGATCTGACGACAGGTTCGCATAAGTCTTTTCGTTGCCTACTTCAGCGGCCTCTACTTGCTGTCCAGGGATCGTAGTGCGCTGTACAGACTCATCGTATGTAATGCCTTTACCCGCATGGAACAACATACCGCGTACGCTAGCCGCTTGATTGATCAAGCTAACTGGTCCGTTAGCGGTAATTTCGCCGCGCGCACTGATCAAACTGAATGGTAAGCGGTGAACGCCCCCGCGCATCGCCAACGTTTGCGAGATCACTGCCTGTCCTTGCTTGCAGTCCGCAACACACCCTGTGCTTTGCAGCTGCAGGCGGATATTAGCCCCACCTAATCCCTCGCCTTTAATACGGATGGTTGTGTTTAAGGCATCGCCTAACGAAACCCGTATCTCTGATTGTAGAATGGTGTCGTAAGCACCATTGCCTTTACGATCGGCGAGGATCTGAGGCCGTAACACCGGATCATTTAGCCGATCGAGCGCAACAGCCAGACCTGATTCAGCGGCGGCATAGGCCAAACGATGTCCGTATCCATTCTGGGTGATACGAAGATCGACGAGCAGATTGCGCTGGGCAAACAGGATCATTAAAGCGGCACCAGCCAGCAGAATCAAGGCCACGGGCAGCACACCAACCCCTTGCTGCCGTCTGCTTGAGTAACGAAGCGTCTCCCTCATGGTGACACCAGTGGATTACGCCAAGTGACATGATCGACGAGCATCCGCTCTACTGTTGGATCAGACTTGAGCCGAACAACAATGCGTATCTGAACAGATGGCAACGCCACACTCAAACCACCCGCCCGCACTTGGGTTGAATCTCCGATGAACGCCAGTTCTGAGACTGTCATAAATGCGGGATCACTAATGGTCTCAGCGGCTGAAGCCGTGCCAGTATGCATCAGAATAGTGCCCGCTTTGGCATCATGGCTAAAACGACCGCTCACCACTTTGCCATCAGTCTCCTGATAAGCGTAACTGAGTGAAGACCCTCGCTGGCCATCGTACAAAGTTTTGCCATCAATAGCGGGCAATGTGGGTTGATCGGAGACAAACTTGATGGGCACACCGAGATCCGAAACAGCACCGGGAAATTGCCCGGCCGGTCGGATATCCTGCACCATCATGTCCATGAGCGTTCGGACATCTTGCTCAAGTCGGGTGACTTTCAAGGTAGTGGTGTTGCCTTCTACAAGCAGTGAAACAAACTGCAAAACACCCGCCAAGACCACGAGCCCCAACACTATGGCAATCAGCGTCTCCAACAAGGTCACACCGCTTTGGCAACGGCGGACTTTTACAGCATGGACAGACTTATTGCTGCCAACAAACCGCTGGTTCATAGTTGGTTTCCAAGCCATGCACCATCAGCGTTAATGCACTACACGATGTGCCAGCCTGATCATCTTTCAGCTGCTCGCTCCCTGGCACAGCACGAGCCGTTAACGTGTAGTTTTGTGTACCCTGCGGTTGCAAACTTAACTGGTAATTTTTAGCGACTGCTACTGAGGTTGTCCATGTTGCCGGCAATGTGGCACCTGCACCCATACGTGTCAGTCGTTGCCTCTCGACAGCTAGCTGCATGCGTAATAGCTCCGCCTTGGCATCTGCACGGGCACTGCGTTTGAGATAGCCAGAATAGGATGGATAGGCAATGCCAGCCAATACGCCAACGATCACCAGCGCAATTAACAATTCAATTAAAGAGAAACCCGTCTGTGGCCGCCTAGCGGTTAACGCGGGCATCGACTTAGACCTGTGGGCGACGCTGCCGTTTGGGCAAGAAGGTCATGACATAGCCCGAAAGCGCATAGACCAGGAAGAAGCCAAATAACCAGCCAGGTGGGTAGCTGGAAACCAACACCAAGGCCAAAGCAAAAGCAGCAACTGCCATAAACGGCACACTTTTGCGCAAGTTGATATCTTTGAACGAGTAAAACTTGACGTTAGTCACCATGGTGACGCCCGCAAAGATAGTCAGTGCGGCAGCCAGCCAGGACACATCAGGCCCTGCGACATCGAGATCACCCATCACCCAGATGAAACCGGCAACGAGTGCGGCAGCAGCCGGACTCGGTAGCCCCTGAAAATAGCGCTTATCAACGACTTCCAGCGTGGTGTTAAAACGTGCCAGGCGTAAAGCCGCACCGGCGCAATAAAGAAACGCAGCCAGCCAGCCAAACTTGCCCATGCCACGCAATGCCCACTCATACACAATCAGCGCCGGCGCTGCGCCAAAGGACACCATGTCCGACAAAGAGTCGTATTCGGCACCGAATGCACTCTGAGTTTTAGTCATGCGTGCGACGCGGCCATCCAGACCATCCAGCACCATGGCAATAAACACAGCCACCGCAGCCTGCTCAAATGCGCCATTCATGGCCTGCACAATGGCGTAAAAACCCGCAAATAGCG
>JBDLTI010000053.1:0-12751 GCA_039805865.1 Pseudomonadota bacterium
GTTTTAGTCATGCGTGCGACGCGGCCATCCAGACCATCCAGCACCATGGCAATAAACACAGCCACCGCAGCCTGCTCAAATGCGCCATTCATGGCCTGCACAATGGCGTAAAAACCCGCAAATAGCGCACCTGTCGTAAACAGGTTCGGTAATATGTAGATACCCCGGCGTTTTACTTCGGGGTTAAACAGGGCTTTACGTGGTTTTTTGGCAGGAAACATGCGGGTGGCTTAATCCAGTTCGGCAATGACCGTGGAGGAAGCATACACCTTCTCGCCGATACTGACCTTAACCTTGGCGTTAAGCGGCAGATAGAAATCAACGCGTGAACCGAAACGGATAAAGCCATAGCGTTCACCCGGATTGAAACGATCACCCACATTGGCGTAATTCAGAATGCGACGAGCCACCAGACCGGCGATCTGCACGCAAGTAATGTCCTGGCCTGTTGGCGTGCGCAGATGCAGGGCGCAACGCTCGTTATGCTCGGAAGCCTTATCCAGCGCAGCATTCAGGAAGCTACCGGCAACATACCATTTGCCAACGACTTCGCAGGTGGTGGGAATACGATTCGAGTGCACGTTAAACACGTTCATAAAAACGCTGACTTTTAACGCACGACGGTTGAGCCAGGGATCATCGGTTTCAGCAACGACGATCACACGACCATCGGCTGAAGAAACAACACTGTTGGGGCCACCGGCAACAACGCGCGGCGGGTCCCGGAAAAACTGAACCACGAAGATTGCGATCGGCCAGAGCAACCAGGCCAGACCGCTATCCAGAATAGAGGCCAGAACGGCCGCACCCACGGCCAGCCCGATAAAAGGCCAGCCCTCGCGGGCGAGAATGGGGTGCGGATAGTTCATGGTATGTCCTTCTTAGTTCTTCGACTGATCAACCAACTTGTTCTTGGAAATCCAAGGCATCATGGCGCGCAGTTGCGTACCGACGACTTCGATCGGGTGCTCTGCGTTCAGACGACGACGTGCAGTCATTTCAGGATAGTTCGTACGACCTTCCAGGATGAAGCGCTTGGCGTATTCACCATTCTGGATGTTACGCAGGCACTCACGCATGCCTTCACGAGCCTGCTCGGCGATCACGCGCTGACCGGTTACATACTCACCGTATTCAGCATTGTTCGAGATCGAGTAGTTCATGTTGGCGATGCCGCCTTCGTACATCAGATCAACGATCAGCTTCAGTTCATGCAGACACTCGAAGTAAGCCATTTCAGGTGCATAACCGGCTTCAGTCAGCGTTTCGAAACCCATCTTCACGAGTTCAACGGCGCCACCACACAGAACGGCTTGCTCGCCGAACAGATCGGTTTCGGTTTCTTCACGGAACGACGTTTCGATAACGCCACCCTTGGTGCCGCCGTTAGCCGCTGCGTACGACAGGGCGATGTCACGTGCCTTACCGGACTTGTCTTGATACAGCGCGATCAGCGATGGCACACCACCGCCCTTGAGGTACTCGGAACGCACGGTGTGGCCAGGGCCCTTCGGGGCAATCATGATCACGTCGATGTCGGCGCGTGGCACAACCTGGTTGTAATGCACGTTGAAGCCGTGCGCGAAAGCCAGCGCAGCGCCTGCCTTCATGTTCGGCGCAACATCCTTGTTGTAAACGTCAGGAATGTTTTCGTCCGGCAGCAGAATCATCACAACATCTGCGTTCTTGACGGCTGCAGCGATTTCTTCAACCTTCAGGCCAGCGGCTTCTGCCTTGGCCCACGATGCACCGCCCTTACGCAGCGCAACAGTGACGTTAACACCCGAGTCGCGCAGGTTCTGTGCATGTGCGTGACCTTGCGAACCGTAACCAACGATAGTGACCTGCTTGCCCTTGATCAGGGAGAGGTCGGCGTCCTTGTCGTAATAAACCTTCATGATGTTCCTTTCGGGAAAAATTCAAAAAATTAAAAAATCAAACCTTGAGCATTCGGTCACCACGACCGATACCCGAGACGCCTGAGCGAACGGTTTCCAGAATGAGCGCCGGGTCGATGGCAGCAATAAACGAATCCAGCTTGTTCGACGTACCGGTGAGCTCAATCACATAGGCCGAATCCGTGACATCGATGATGTGACCGCGGAAGATATCCGCCAGACGCTTCATTTCTTCACGGTCTTTACCGGTGGCTCGCACCTTGATCATGAGCAGTTCGCGTTCTACGTGCGGCGCTTCCGACAGATCGATGACTTTGACCACATCCACCAGCTTGTTCAGCTGCTTGGTGATCTGCTCGACGATGTCATCGGTGCCTGAGGTCACCAGCGTAATACGGGAGAGCGATGGATCTTCCGTCGGCGCTACCGTCAACGACTGGATGTTGTAACCACGGGCCGAGAAAAGACCCGCAACACGCGATAACGCACCCGCTTCGTTTTCCAGAAGAATGGAAATAATGTGTCTCATCGTGCGCTCCTTACAGGTGATCTTCGGCCAGAACCATATCGGACAGGCCCTTGCCAGCCGACACCATCGGGAAGACGTTGGCCGTCGGATCGATGATGAAGTCCATAAACACCAGATCGTTCTTGTGCTTGTCGGAGAACGCCAGTTCCAGTGCCGGACCGACATCTTCCGGACGCTCGATACGCATGCCCACATGCCCATAGGCTTCGGCCAGCTTCATGAAGTCGGGCAGCGATGACATGTACGAGTGCGAGTAGCGGTTCTCGTAGAACATTTCCTGCCACTGACGCACCATACCCAGATAGCCGTTGTTCAGGTTAATGATCTTGACTGGCACGTTGTATTGCTTACAGGTCGAGAGCTCCTGAATACACATCTGAATGGAGGCTTCTCCAGTCACGCAGGCCACCGTGGCGCCCGGGTTGGCGTAGCGTACACCCATCGCATAAGGCAGACCCACACCCATGGTGCCCAGACCACCTGAGTTGATCCAGCGGCGTGGCTTATCAAATTTGTAGTACTGCGCAGCAAACATCTGGTGCTGGCCAACGTCCGAAGTCACAAAGGCATCGCCCTTGGTGACTTCCCAGAGTTTCTCAACCACAGCCTGCGGCATGATCTTCTCGGGGTTCTTGCGGTAATTCAGACTATTGCGACCACGCCAATCTGCGATGGTTTCCCACCACTGGGCAACGGCCGCATCCGGCTTGGCGCCAATGGCTTCCAGCTGCTTCATCAGTTCTTCAAGCACGTCTGGCACGTTACCAACGATCGGCACGTCGACTTTTACACGCTTCGAAATCGATGATGGGTCGATATCGATGTGAATGATCTTGCGTGGATGCGTTGCAAAGTCTTCAGGGTTACCAATAACACGGTCATCGAAGCGGGCGCCGATGGCGAGCAGCACATCGCAGTGCTGCATGGCCATATTGGCTTCGTACGTGCCGTGCATGCCCGGCATACCCATGAACTGCTTATCGGTGGCCGGGTAGGCGCCCAGACCCATCAGCGTATTAGTGATCGGGAAGCCGAGATAACGCGCCAGCTTGGTCAGCGGTTCGGCGGCATCGGACAGAATGACACCACCACCGGTATAAATCATCGGACGCTTAGCTTCGAGCAACAGATGCGCAGCCTTCTTGATCTGACCCTGATGACCCTTAACGACCGGGTTATACGAGCGGATGTTAACGGTATCCGGATAGGTGAATTCGGTTTTGTGCGCCGTGACGTCCTTCGGAATATCGATCAGCACCGGGCCAGGGCGGCCGCTGCGCGCGATATGGAAGGCTTTCTTAACAGTCTCAGCCAGGTCTTTCACGTCTTTAACGAGGAAATTGTGCTTCACGCATGGACGCGTAATACCAACGGCATCACTTTCCTGGAAAGCATCCTGTCCAATATAGAACGTAGGTACCTGACCACTGATGACGACCAACGGAATCGAGTCGTAATAGGCTGTGGCAATACCGGTGACGGCATTGGTCAGACCAGGGCCCGAGGTCACCAGTGCAACGCCGACGCGTTGCGACGAACGGGAATACGCATCGGCAGCGTGAACGGCAGCCTGCTCATGTCGTACCAGTACGTGATGAATTGTGTCTTGTTTGAAGAGCTCGTCGTAAATATGAAGGACTGAGCCACCGGGATAGCCGAAAATCGTATCAACGTTTTCAGCTTGCAGACATTTAACAAGAATCTCTGCGCCACTTATTGCTACTGACATACACACCTCCTCGCGAAGCGTCACTTCGCCTTGCCCCTATCCGGCGCGCGCACCTTGTGAGTGGCTCCGACAACAGGGTTGTGGTTACGGGGAAAACCATGAATGATAGCTAGTGCAGCGCTTTTGGGCAAGACTTGCTAGAATCGCCCCGTTTTTAGTCTTTTCTTTTCTGCCGGAGCGGATTGCTTGGCCACCCCACGCGAACTGGATGCGTTTCTTGCTGATGTCGAGCGCCGAGCCTATAAAACGGCCTGGTTTGCCGTGCATAACGAAGAAAACGCCCTGGATATCGTTCAGGACGCCATGCTTAAACTGGCAGAAAACTATGGGGATCGCCCGGCTGAGGAGTTGCCAGCGCTGTTTCAGCGGATTTTGCAGAACACTATTCGTGACTTTTACCGACGCAGCAAGGTGCGCAATCTGTGGACGACCCTGTTTTCTGCGCTGGGCGGTAGTGAAGAGGAAGACGATCAGGAAAAAATCGACCGCTTAAGGGCATCCGATGCTGAACAGGCCGAACGGCCCGAACAAGCCCTGGAACAGCGGCGAATCCTCAGCGACATCGAAGATTCGCTGGCAAAACTGCCGGCACGTCAACGAGAAGCCTTCCTGCTGCGTTATTGGGAAGGGTTGGATACTGCAGAGACTGCCGAAGCCATGGGTTGCTCCCAGGGCAGCGTCAAAACCCACTGCTCACGGGCAACACAAACCCTGGCAGCGGCTCTGAAAGAAAAAGGACATCAGCTATGACCCAAAAACCGCAACACCACGACCGCTCGCAAGAAGATCTGCTAGCCAAAGCGATGGCTCGCGCGCTGGATCAGGGTACTGACGCCCTTCCCAGCCGGGTAACCGCACGTCTGGCCCAAATGCGTGAGCAGGCACTTAGCCATCAGAAACAATGGCAAAGCGCTTTACAGCTGGCCGGCCAGAGCACCCATCGTGCGATGGGCAGCCTATTTGGCGACAGCTTTGGCTCCGCGACGGATTGGCGCCGTTGGGCTGCCTCTGCAGGCATTCTCTTGTTAACAGGCGCTTTCATGTTCTGGCAAGCACAAACCCAGATCGAAGATCTAGCCAGCGAAGACAGCGCCCTGCTCAGCGAAGCGCTGCCCCCTAACGCATTGATTGACAAGGGATTCCAGACATGGCTTTCCAGCGGAACGCCAGCCGAAACGGACTGATTCTTGTCGTTGCATTGGCTGCCATCATTGCGGTGGTGGTGGGGTATCCGCGCGTCCGCACCAACCAAGACACCCCAAGCGGCGTGCGGGTTGCCGTAGCGCCACAACCTAACTGGAAAGACCTGTCTCCCACACAAAAAGAGATTCTTGCGCCGCTCCAGGACGACTGGAACAACATGGAGCGTTTCCGGCGTAAAAAATGGCTGGAAATCGCTGGCAAATATCCGAATCTGAGTGAAACAGAGCAAACTCGCGTTCAAGACCGGATGCAGGCCTGGGCAAGTCTCACCCCTGCCCAGCGTCAGGCAGCGCGCGACCGCTTCCGCGAACTCGCCAAGCAAACCAATCCTGAAGAACGTGCGGCGCTCGCTCAAAAATGGGCCGACTACCAGAATCTCCCTGAGAACGTGCGCGCCCGTCTAGAAGAAGAAGCCCGCGAACTGGAAAAAGCCAACAAACTGGCTGCGCGCACGCCAACAGCAGACGGCAAACCGGTTGCTGTAACCACCAAAGATGGCGCTTTACCCGCAGGCACGGCTGCCAGCTCCCTCGCTACGGCGCATGGTGCTGTGAAAGTCGTGCCGCCCAAAGCCGCTGACCCTGCTAGCCCATTAACCTTTGCCCCGACCAAACCGGTTGAAGAAGTCACTCCCCCAGCAGCCAACACGGAGCCTTCTGGCAATGAAAGCCGCTGAGCTCGCACCACTGGGGCGTCGGCTGGGTAGCTTGGTCTATGAAATACTGGTGATACTGGCGCTGGGGATTTTTCTGTTCGTCTTGCCTTTGGCCGTGTTTTCCGGGCTGACACAGCACACACCGGGCCCGGCACTGCTCTGGCTCTATCTGTTCTGCCTATTTGGCATCTACTTTATCTGGTGCTGGCTGCGCGCCGGCCAAACGCTGGCGATGAAGACCTGGCGTTTGCGTGTTATTGACGCACAAACGGGTCGGTCTCTGCGCCCCTTACAGGCCGTTGTGCGTTATGGCATGGGCTGGATCTGCTGGTTCACCGGCCTGGCACTGCTCTGGAGCTTTCTCGATCCGGACAAGCAATTTCTACATGATCGTATTGCCGGCAGCAGGATCATCCTGCTGCCCAAGTAATTAACGCTTCTCAGCCCGTTTAAGCAAGGTGATTGCAGCGCCCATAAACAGAATCATTGGCATCGCAGCAGTCACAAAGGGCGACCAATTGTTAATAGCGCCCAGACTGGAAACCAACCCGTTCAGCATGTAGAACAAAGCACCAATCATCACGCCGGCAAAAATCCGCAGGCTCACGCCGCCGACCCGATCATGACGATAAGCAAACGGCAGCGCCAGCGCCATCATCACCAGGATGGACAGCGGATAAAACACCTTCTTCCAGATCGCAATCACATAGGTGTCGCTACCCAGGCCATTGCGTTTGAGATGCTGAATGTAGGTGTACAACTCGTAAATTGACATCAGATGCGGCCGCACCAACAACACCTGCAGAACGTCCGGCGTAATGGCTGACTGCCAGGCCTTGTTCGCTAATTGCACCTGACGTACACGTTGGCCTTCCAGCACGGTCTCTGAGACGTCATTCAGCATCCAGGTATCGGGCGCCTGGAAAGTGGCCGTCTTGGCATAAGACACACGGTCCAGGCTCATATCCTTTCGGAACTGATAAATCCGCACCGACTCCAAGCGTCCATCCGGGCGCAGCGCATTAATATTGGCAAAGGTCTTGTCATCTTTAACCCAGACGCCCGACTGCAGTCCCTGGGTAATGGTGCCGCTCATGGCCTTAACCCGCCATTCCTGCGCTTTCTGCTCCGCCGGCGCTACTACAAACTCACCCAGCAAAAAGGTGACTAGGACCAAAGCCAGTCCCACACGCATCAACGTGGTCAACAATTGAATGCTGGACACCCCGGAGACACGGAGCACATTGATTTCGGAGTGGCGCGCCAGGTTTGATAAGGCATACAAGGTGCCGATCAACACGCAGATCGGCATCAGCTCATAAATACGGCCCGGCTGAATAAGTGCGACATAAACAACGGCCTGATAAAGCTTGTAACCGCCCTCGCCCAGCTTGCCCAGCTCACCCATTAAATCAAAGAAGGCAAACAGCACCATAAAGGCACCCAGAATTAACAGGGTGGCCAATAAAACTTCGCGCCCAACGTATTTGCGGTAAATCATCTCAGACCCCCGCCTTACGACTAATACGTACGCGACGACGGGCGCCACGGGTTGTTGCCGTCATCCGGTAATAAAAGCCCCAGACCAGCACCGACAGCATCAGTAGATGCGGCACGACCAGCCCGACGGCAAACGGCACGCGACCCTGGATGACCCAGGCGCGAGAGATGGTCATCAGGTTGATATAAACAAAGTAAACGAGCAGCGCCAGAATCATATTGGCCGAACGGCCGGCACGCGGGTTCACATAAGACAAGGGGATCGCCAGCAAGGCCAGCATGCCCACCATAATGGTCGTGCCCATACGGGTCACCACATCCCCCAGGCTTTCCCGGGTCGGGTTCATGAGCAATTCACGTGTTGGCGTGCTGTCCTGGTGACGCACACTGTTTTCAGCCGCATTGGTTTCTACGCGAAACCCGTATTCCTCATAATCCATCTCGCGAAGCTCTGGCGAGTTTGGCTTTAATTCGTAGCGATGGCCTTTTTCAAGAACGATGAAGCGATCACCGTTTTCATGTACTTCCTGGCGCCCGCGCTCGGCGACTGTGATGCCCAACTTGTCGGGCTGATTGTCACTCACGAATATGTTGCGCACGGTTTCGCCGGATTTATCGGTCGATTCAATGAAGAAAATGCGCCGACCATCCGATGATTCGCGAAACACACCAGGCCGCACAAGACCCAGCTCATTCTTATCCGAAACCTGTTTACGGTATTTAAGGCTTTCGCCATGCGCCCAGGGCACCAACTCCTGTGTCAAAGCGCCCACCACCAGCATGATCGGGATAGAAAAGATCAAGACGGGGCGTATCCAGGCCGTCAGCGGTTGGCCGGCACTAAACCAGACGGTCATTTCCGAATCTCGATACCAACGCGACAAGGTCAGCAGAATCGCCATAAAACAGGCCAGCGACAAGAGAATGGGCAGAAAATTAAAGATGGCGAAGCCCAGCAATGGGCCAACGGCACCCGCAGAGACCTTGCCAATCGTTGCCTCGTTTAAGAGGCGCACCAGAAACGTGGTCAACAGAATGACCAGTAAAGCCACCGAAATGGCGACCGCGTTCTGGACGAATTCACGCCGCATGGCGCGCGCAAATATCATGATCGGAAAGAGTGCTTCAAAACGGTGCGGCCTGTACAGAGTGCGGAATTTTGACGAAAAGCAACGCCGGCGGGGATAATCACGGGTTAAAGTTTACAGTGCAAACCCTGCGCAATCTATTTCCTTCCGGAGAACCCGATGAAATTTAGCACAAAAACCGGCGCCCCCCAGTCTTTGAGCACCGAAGCCCTGATTCTGGGTGTCTTTGAAACTGGTGCACAACCTGCCGTCACAGTGGCTACAGACAAGGCCAGCAAAGGTTTGATCGGTCGCATCCAGAAACAAGGAGACTTCAACGGCAAGGCAGGCACCTCGCTGGTGGTTCGCCATCCGGAAGGTCTTAAAGCAGCGCGTCTGGTGCTCGTTGGTCTCGGCAAGGCAGATGACCTCAACAGCAAGAGCTGGGCTCAGGCAAACCGTACCGCAGCAAACGCCGTTTTAGCCACGACGGCTACTGACGCCATCAACACATTGACCACCCTCAAGGTCAGCGACCTCTCTAACGCCGCACAAGTTCGCCAGGCGGTTGTACTTGCCGGCGAATGCGCTTATCGCTTCGACAGCTTTAAAACAACGCCTAAAGCCACAGCGGTCAAACTGAAATCGATTTCGGTGCTCGTCTCAGACAAAGCGACCAAGGCCACTACGGATGCCGTTGGCCAGGGTGCCGCCATTGTCGAGGGCATGAATCTGACGCGTGATCTGGGCAATCTGCCTGGCAACCTGTGCACACCGACCTATCTGGCCAATGAAGCTAAGAAACTGGCCAAGACCTATGGTCTGAAATGCCTCATTCTCGAAAAAGCGGCCATGGAAAAACTGGGCATGCATTCGCTGCTGGCCGTAGCCAAAGGCTCGGATCAACCGCCCAAATTTATCGTGCTTGAATACAGTGCCGGTAAAAAAACCGATAAGCCTGTGGTGTTAGTCGGCAAGGGCATTACTTTCGACACCGGCGGTATTTCGCTGAAGCCTGCCGCAGAGATGGACGAAATGAAGTACGACATGTGCGGCGCCGCCAGCGTACTCGGCACACTGCGTGCCGTTGCCGGCATGAAGCTACCAATTAACCTGGTGGTGATCGTACCAACGACTGAAAACATGCCGGGTGGCAGCGCTACCCGCCCGGGCGACATTGTCAGCTCCATGTCGGGTCAAACCATCGAGATTCTGAATACCGATGCCGAAGGTCGACTGATTCTGTGTGACGCCCTGACCTATGCCGAGCGCTTCAAACCAGCAGCGGTTGTGGATGTTGCCACGCTGACTGGCGCCTGCGTCGTTGCCCTGGGCCCGTTCGCTAGCGGCCTTCTGGGCAACAATGATCCGCTGATTGACGAACTGCGCAACGCCGGTACCGCCACCATGGATCGTGCCTGGCAACTGCCGCTGTGGGATGACTATCAGGATTTGCTCAAGAGCCCTTTTGCCGACATGGCGAACATCGGTGGCCGCTGGGGCGGCACCATCACAGCCGCCTGCTTCCTGTCGCGCTTTACCAAAGCCTATCCATGGGCGCACCTGGATATCGCCGGTACCGCCTGGGTTCAGGGCAAAGATAAAGGTGCTACCGGCCGCCCAGTGCCGCTGTTGACGCGCTTCTTAATGGCGCGCGCAGGCAAAGCCGACTAAAGGTAGGTTCACGCCGTGACGCAGATCGACTGTTACCACGACCAGCCGGATCGCCTGACTCAGGCAGTCCGGTTGGCTGCGCTGGCCTGGGAACGGCGTAAACCGATCACGTTTTTCATCCCCGATCCGGCATGCGCAGAAGCCTTTGACAAAGCACTCTGGGCTAACGACCCTGCGTCGTTTATCCCCCACTGCCACGCTAATAGCGCCGAGGCTCAGCACACGCTGATCATCATCACCGATGATTTGAATGCCGTGCAGCAAGACGAGTTACTCGTCAACCTGGCGGATAACGTACCCGCCGGTTTTGCGCGCTATCAACGCCTGTTTGAAATCGTGACCCGACACGAGGCTGACAAAACAACGGCCCGCGATCGAATGGCCTTCTATAAAGATCGTGGCTACCCGATCACTTATCGAAAATCTAATTAACTCCGTTTGAATTGAACACCATGACGCTTGCTAAATCCTTTGAACCCGCCGAAATCGAACGCCGCTGGTACCAGACCTGGGAAGACAGTGGTTACTTCGCTGCCGGTGACGATGCCGCCAAGGATGAAGCCTTTTGCATTCTGCTGCCGCCCCCCAATGTGACGGGCACGCTGCACATGGGTCATGGTTTCAACCAGACGCTGATGGATGCCCTCACCCGCTACTACCGTATGCGAGGTGCCAATACGCTGTGGCAACCGGGCACCGACCACGCCGGTATCGCGACACAGATTGTGGTTGAACGCCAATTAGAACGTGATGGCATTTCGCGTCATGACCTAGGCCGTGAAAAATTCCTCGAAAAAGTCTGGGAGTGGAAAGCCTATTCCGGCGGCACGATCACGCAGCAGATGCGCCGTTTGGGTAGTTCTTGTGACTGGACGCGTGAGCGCTTCACGATGGATGCGGGTCTATCCAAAACCGTGACTGAAAGTTTTGTCCGTCTTTATAACGAAGGTCTCATCTATCGCGGCAAGCGCCTCGTGAACTGGGATCCAAAGCTCAATACCGCGGTCTCCGATCTGGAAGTATTGTCGGAAGAGGAGGATGGCTTCCTCTGGCACATTCGTTACCCACTGGCAGATGGCAGCGGCTCACTGACGGTTGCCACAACCCGTCCGGAAACCATGCTCGGTGATACCGCCGTGATGGTGCACCCGGAAGATCCACGCTATCAACATCTGATCGGTAAGATGGTCAAACTGCCACTGACCGATCGCGAGATTCCGATCATCGCAGACAGCTACGTCGATCTGGAATTCGGCACCGGCTGCGTCAAGGTCACCCCAGCCCACGACTTCAATGACTACGCGGTTGGTCAACGTCATAATCTGCCGCTGATTTCCATCCTCACGCTGGATGCCAAGATTAATGACAACGCACCGGAAAAATACCGCGGGCTGGATCGCTTTGATGCGCGCAAAGTGATCGTCGCGGATCTTGAGGCGCTGGGGATCCTGGAAAAAACCGATAAGCACAAATTGAAAGTGCCGCGTGGTGATCGTACTGGCGTTGTGATTGAACCCATGCTCACCGACCAATGGTTTGTGGCCATGTCGAAGCCCGGTGCGGAAGGTAAATCGATCACGCAAAAGGCGCTGGACGTTGTCGCGAGTGGCGAAATACGTTTCCATCCGGAAAACTGGGTCAATACCTACAACCAGTGGCTCAACAATATCCAGGACTGGTGTATCTCGCGTCAACTCTGGTGGGGCCACCAGATTCCGGCCTGGTACAGCGAGGATGGCAAGGTCTACGTTGCACGGGATGAGGCAGACGCCAAAGCGCAAGCAGCCGCTGACGGCTACACCGGGGCGTTGCGTCGCGATGAAGACGTACTCGACACCTGGTATTCCAGCGCGCTCTGGCCATTCTCGACGCTAGACTGGACCGGCGATGCCGCCACCGATGCAAACAACGCCATGCTGTCGCGTTACCTGCCGACCAGCGTGCTTGTTACCGGCTTTGACATTATCTTCTTCTGGGTTGCCCGCATGGTGATGATGACGAATCACCTCACCGGCCACATCCCGTTTAAAGATGTGTACGTGCATGGTCTGATCCGTGACAGCAAGGGTCAGAAGATGAGCAAGTCCAAGGGCAACGTCCTTGATCCTATTGACCTGATTGATGGCATCACGCTCGACGAACTGATCAAAAAGCGCACCTTCGGCTTAATGAATCCGAAACAAGCGCAAAGCATCGAGAAGGAAACACGCAAAGAATTCCCAGAGGGCATTCCAAGCTTCGGTACCGATGCCCTGCGCTTCACCTTTACATCGCTGGCCAGCCCAGGCCGCGATATCAAGTTCGATCTATCGCGTTGCGAAGGCTATCGCAACTTCTGCAACAAGCTGTGGAATGCCACACGTTTCGTTCTGATGAACACGGAAGAGCAGGATTGCGGCATTGATGCAGCAGAAGCAGACCTCAATTTCTCGGCCGCTGATCGCTGGATTGTGAGCCTACTTCAGCGCGCTGAAGCGGAGATCGGCCAACAGCTTG
>JBDLTI010000054.1:0-12481 GCA_039805865.1 Pseudomonadota bacterium
CACCCCTTATCCGGATACTGAAAAGGATGCCAACTGCCGGGTGATTCACATGGTGAATATTGCGGAAAACGTTAAAAGCGCTGGCTATTACCGCTTCTGCAAACGTGCCGATGGCAGTTGGCCACCGGTGATGCCACCACGCAAGTAATTGGCACCTGAATCTGGGGCGAGCCTAGCGCCGTCGCAACGCTTGCACCCAGAGCAAGAGGCTGGCCAGGCCTATAGCGGCCAATATCGTAGCAACGAGTACGGCGCACCAGAACCCTGCCGCGCCCATGGCAGCAATGCCCAGTAACGGCCATCCGTTAAACGCGAGTTGATAGCCACCCCAGAGGCCAATCACCCAGAAAGCGGCCAGGTGTATCCCCAAAGGCAGCAGCGTCACGTGATAGCCGCGTAGCGCAAAAGCCGCCACCGTTTGAGCCGCATCAAATAATTGATAAGCAGCGACAAAGCCAACCAGACCTATCGCCACCATCTGCACATCCGCGTCAGGGCTACCCAACCAGGCCAGATCTGACCGCAAGAACCAAAGTACTAAAGCCAGTATTGCTGAGCCGCAGCAGGCGACAAGAAAGGCACTGCGCGCCATCGTCCGTGCCTCAATGTCCCGGCCTGCCCCAGCCGCCTGTCCTACCAAGGCAGCTGTTGCCGTACCGATCGCCAAGGGGAACATGTAAACCATGGCGGACAAATTCGCGACGATGCGGTGTCCGGAAAGCACCTCTGGCCCCAGGCGTGCAATAAAGATCGCCATAACGGTAAATGCCGTAATTTCAACAAAATAGGACAGCCCCATCGGCAGGCCGACCCGTAATAACTTAATCTGTGTTTGCCAATTCGGCCCAGACCATCGGGCAAGTGCTAAGAATTCCTGATAGACCGGTGATTTCCAGAGCACAAAGACACCCGCGCCACACACCATCCAGGCAAGAAAGGCCTGCGATAAGGCTGCCCCGCTCACCCCTAAGCCGACACCGATGCTTAACGATCCAATCGTCATGCTATCCACCAGAATAGGCGCCAGGATGGCATGGCCGCTTGTCTGCCCCATACTCAACCACATCAAGGGCCTCGTTTTACCGACACCGCCCGCAATGGCATGAAATGCCCGGTAGCCCAGTGATGCCGGTAGAGAGAATGCTAGGATGAACAGGTAATCCCGAGTGAGTGCTTCTACGGCTGGCGGCAATTCAGCCAGAGCAATCATCCACCCCGGAAAACACAGCACCAGATCACCAAAGAATGCCAGCAACACAACAAGCCAGAAGGCCTGATAAATCAACTGACCTGTTGCTGGCGCATCGCCACGGCCAATCTGGCGGGCAATACTTGGCAGCAAGGCTTGCACCACACCGGAAAGCGCCAAAGCCAGTGACACATAAATGCTGGCGCCTACCGCTAATGCGGCCAGATTGTCGGTATTGGAACGACCCACAACGATCGTATCGATCGCCATCATGCCAATCGTCGCTAACTGAGCAATCAGTACCGGCCAGGCAAGCCGATATAAGCGAGTGATTGAAGACCGCAACATTAATCAGGCGTTATCGATATAACGCGCACTATCAAACAATCGAACGAGATCCGGCCGATACACCACCATTACCGTAAGCAGCATGCCACTCAGCCACGCTTCGGAAAACGCGACCAGTAACCAATAAGACGCATAGTCTTCTAGCAATGGCCCCCACGGATACAACTGAGTCAACCAGAGCATGAGCGTCAGGAGCCAACCCGTCAGAATAACAACGCCGGCACTCCCGAAAAACCCACCGGCAAAGATAAAAACGAACAGATTGGAAGGCAATCGATCAACGAGATAGGCCACCAGTTGGCTTAATGCAATCGGCCACAGCACCAGTAAACAGGCATTGAGCCCCAAGGTACTCCAATCACCCGCTGCACTTGTCTGAGCAAGCACTAATGCGGCGGATAAAGGCACCAGCGCCAAGCGACGACCAAAAACCAACGTGCATAACGTCGCACCGATCAGATGCAGACTCAATCCTTGGAGCACGGTCGCCCGGATATGCCAAAGAACAATGAGCGCCAGCGCAGCAATCAGCAGAGCGGGCCAACGGGATTTAATTTCCGCCAGAAATGCATTAAACGGCCGAAGTGCTAATAAGTAAAACCAGCCCGCAATCAAAAATCCGGTGACTAACCAGGCAGGGTCAATCGCACCAGAATGGATCATCGACGGGTCGCACGAATGCGCAAGCGGAAACCGGCCTCTTCCCAAATCGCGGTTTCGTCCCGAAGCGCCGCCATGGTCATCGGATTATCTTCTAGCCATACGGCAGGCAGCTGCAGCGTAAAGCCATTCACGGTTTCCGATGCCTGCAACTCTGGCACGCCAGACTCCAGCCGAGAGCGATGCAGAATCACCGCCAAACGGAGCGCCAGAATCTGGCGCCAGGCCATATCTTCTCGACTCAGCCCATCCACCTTGTTGAGTTTGCCCCGGTGGCAAAGCACCAGCAGCGCCAGGCGCGCCTGATCCATCTTGGAAAAACCCGGCATATCGGCATAGCCCAGAATATAGGCGCCGTGCTTGTGGTATCCGCTGTGGGCAATCGACAAACCCACTTCATGGAGCGCGGCAGCCCAGCGCACGAATTGCAAGTCGCGCTCTCGCTCCTCTGTGCTCCGCAACTTAAGCCCCATGAGATCTGAAAAAATCTCAATCGCTGTTTCACCAACACGATTGGCCTGATCGGACTCAACCTGATAGCGTCGTTGGAAATGCTTCACGGTCGCCGTACGCATATCATGATGGTGAAAGCGCCCCAGCAAGTCATAGAGCACACCCAAACGCAATGCCCCATCGGCATAGGTCACCCGCTCAATACCTAAGGTATCGATAATGGCTGACATGATGGCAATACCACCGGGCAACACAGGAATACGATCGGACTTAACACCCTGCAAAGGCAACGCATCAATGTGCTTATAGCGAATCATCAAAGCACAGAGCTTATCCAGGCCGCTACGCGTGATGCCGGTAACACCCCGGGGATTAAGATCATTCTGTTCAAGAATTTCGGCAATGGCACTGGCCGTTCCGGAAGAACCTATCGCTTCACCCCAACCGGTCTGCTTATACGCGTGGGCAATCAGCGACACCTCTTTGGCGGCGGCCATTTGCGCTTCTCGCAAACGACGACGATCAATCATTCCATCAGGGAAATAACGCAGTGAATAACTGACGCAGCCCATAAACAACGACTCGAGCTTCAGCGGCTTCATGCCGGCGCCAATAATAAACTCGGTGGAACCACCGCCTATATCGAACACCAGGCGTTGCTGATCACTGGCCGGCAATGAGTGCACTGCGCCGATATAAATCAGGCGCGCCTCTTCACGACCCGCAATAATTTCAATCGGGAAACCCAGGGCGGCCTCGGCCTCGGCCAGAAAGCTATTCGCATTCTTGGCGACACGTAAAGCATTGGTTGCTACAGCACGTACAGCATGTTTGGGCAAACCACGCAGACGTTCACCAAACCGTGATAGCGCAACCAGCGCGCGATCTTGCGATGCCTGATCCAGGCTTTTATCCGCCTGTAGACCAGAAGCCAGCCGAACCGCATCTTTTAATGAATCCAGGGTATAAATCTGATCATCCACCACGCGGCCTACTTCCAGGCGGAAACTGTTAGATCCCAGATCTACTGCGGCGATTGATTCGTACTGCATGCCCGTCCCTTGTTTGATGGCTAAGCCATAAGCCCAGATTTTACCCCAGAGGCATAACCGGCGTTAGGCAAATTTCGCAGCGCAAAAAACCAGTTTTCACGCTGCTTTCATAATCCTGTCACAATACACATGCTTACTTTAGTAATTACCACCTCTACCCGCATCTGATCCATGACACCAACGGCACACAACGCCCCTCCTGGCCATTTTTTGAACCGTGAGCTGGGGCTCATCGCCTTTAACCGCCGTGTGTTAGCCCAGGCGCAGGATGAACGGGTACCGCTGCTGGAACGCCTGTTTTTCCTGTGTATTGTGTCCTCCAATCTGGATGAGTTCTTTGAAATCCGCATGGCTGGGCTCAAGGAACAAATTAAAGGTCACAGCAAAACGCCCACAACCGATGGCTTATTACCGCAAGAAGCCTACGACGAGGTCTCGTCGGCGGTGCACCGACTGGTTGCAGACCAGTACCGCGAACTCAATGACACCCTACTACCGGCAGCGGCTAACGAAGGGATTCGCTTTCTACGCCGTTCCCAGTGGACAGACGCCCAACGCGAATGGATTCGCGACTACTTCTTCCGTGAGGTCATGCCGGTTCTCACCCCGATCGGGCTGGATCCGTCACACCCTTTCCCGCGTATCTATAACAAAAGCCTCAATTTCATTGTCGAACTCGAAGGCAGAGATGCGTTTGGCCGCAGTTCAGGCATCGCCATTGTTCAGGCACCCCGGGTATTGCCCCGCATTATTCGTTTACCCGAAGCATTAGCGCCGGAGGCAGCCTATAGCTTTATCTTCCTGTCATCGATCGTCCATGCCTTTGTCGGAGAACTCTTTAGCGGCATGACAGTCCAGGGCTGTTATCAGTTCCGCGTCACCCGTAACTCAGACCTCTTCGTCGATGAAGAAGAGGTCAAAAACCTCCGCGCCAAGATTCAGGGGGAATTGCCGCAACGGAACTTCGGTGATGCCGTGCGCCTGGAAGTGGCGGACAACACCTCCCCCGCCATGACTGAATTTCTGCTCACGCAGTTTGGCCTGGAAGAAAAAGATCTTTACCGTGTTGAGGGTCCGGTCAATCTGGTGCGCCTGATGCAGGTGCCGGGCTGGGTGGATCGCCCTGACCTCAAGTTCCCGACCTTTGTGCCCGGTGAAGTGAAGCGGCTGGAAAAAGGTAAAAACATCTTCAACGTCATCCGCAAGGGGGACGTGCTGCTCTATCACCCTTATCAGCGTTTTACCCCGGTCATCCAGCTACTGGAATCGGCTGCTACCGACCCGCAGGTTGTTGCAATCAAAATGACGGTGTATCGCACAGGTACTGACTCCGTTCTGATGAACTCGCTGATCCGTGCCGCCCAGAACGGCAAAGAAGTCACTGTTGTTGTGGAGCTGCTCGCGCGATTTGATGAAGAAACCAACGTCAGCTGGGCAACCAAGCTGGAAGAAGTGGGGGCTCACGTTGTGTATGGCGTCGTCGGCTACAAGACGCACGCCAAAGCCCTGCTCATCCTGCGCCGAGAAGAAGACGATACCGGCAAACCCATGCTGCGTCGGTATGTGCACCTAGGCACCGGCAACTATCACCCGCGCACCGCCCGCCTTTATACCGACTTCGGTCTGTTTACCTGCAATGAAGCCATCGGCATGGATGTCTCCGAAGTCTTCAAACAACTCACCGGCCTAGGCCGCGCTCAAGCCCTGCATTATCTCTGGCAGGCACCATTTACTCTGAGCGCCAACATGATCAAAGCCATCGAGACTGAAAAGCATGCGGCTGAGGCCGGGCGCAAAGGCCGCATCGTCGCCAAGATGAACTCGCTGCTTGAACCGCAGATTATTGAAGCGCTCTATGCAGCCAGCCAAGCCGGCGTTGAAATCGATCTCATTGTGCGTGGTGTCTGTGCCTTGCGCCCCGGCGTACCCGGGCTATCCGACAACATCAAAGTTCGGTCGATCATTGGTCGGTTCCTCGAACACACCCGTGTGTTCTACTTCTATGCCGATGGCGAAGAAAAGGTTTACCTGTCTTCGGCCGACTGGATGGAACGGAACTTCTTCCGTCGCATTGAACTGGCCTTCCCTATTCTCGACCCGCGCCTCAAAAAGCGCGTGATCACAGAAGGCTTAAAGCTCTATTTAGCCGACAACCAAGAGTCCTGGGATATGGACTGCAACGGGGTCTACACCCGCCGTAAACCGGGTCGGAGCAAGCCCCACTGCGCGCAGCAGGATATGGCGAATCTGCTGGGGAAGATTCTTTAAGGAGTTTTTGCTTTGTTAAAGCTCTATTCAGTGTGTTGCGCTTTTAAACAATGCCTAGTACCACGATACAAAGCCGTCTTTTACCAAGCGTTTTAGCGAAGGTGGACCAAAGAATTTATTTCAGCCCTTTTGCCAGAAAGGCTACGCCTTTAGCAAATGCTCGTTGTCGTTCGGCTTCCTGAGTCACCAAGCTCACAATCTGCTCCACTACCATGACGTCAGCGCCTTTATCCACCACTTCTTCACGCGTCTTGGTAATAGCTGTTTCAACAGCAGTAGTCATGCGCTCTATTTCTTTTTGAACTAATGCTGGCGGCAAATCGCACATCATTGCCATGTTGGCCCACTCATAAGTCGATAGGTCGTTGATGGTGAAGGCATCACCAATGGCCATTGCAAAACTATCTTCTACGGGCACATCCGCATAGATCAATCCGGCCACCAGATCATAAGCAGGCGCCAGACTCAAGCCGCTGTACTTGTTATAAAAAGTAAGGTTTTTGGCGTGGGCGTCTGTATTACCAATCAAGACCTGGAAGATGACCCAGCGTAATAACGCCAACCGCTCAACAGCCGGTCGTTCACTGTGCCGGAGTAAAGCAAACATGTTCGGTAACGATGCGCCTGTACGTATATCTTTAACATCTCGGCTACTACCGTAGGGTCGCTCATATTTGGCCAGCGTTGTCAGCCCCAGAGCCTGGCAACCATCAATGACATTGAGCCGTGTAACACCATCAGGTTGATGGCGTCGATCAAAACGTGTGATTGATAAAACAGGTTCAGGCACATGATGTAGTTGTACATCGGCCACATTAAGCCCAATGGCTCTGGCCAGGCGCATACAGAAAAATTCGTTGGAGGTTAAACCTGCCATACCGGGGTTTTTGGGTTCCGGTTTAAGGATATGTGTTGAAGCATAGCGCTCGCCTTCGACGAGATACCACTGCTCGTCGCTATCCTGATAGACGGCGATCTTGTCCTGATACCCCGCGATGGAAAGCCTGACCTTTTTGTCCCAAATGGTAAACGGTTGTTGCGGTCGCGCTTGAATTCTTATGGATAGCTCTTGCGGTGTGACGAGGCGTTTGGCCTCGCTTAAAGACTCTCGGGCATAGGTTAGCGGCACAATTCTCAATGCGCCGGCAGTTTCTTGACCCAGGATCGCGATCAAACTGATGGTATTGGTTTTTGAGATGGCGTACGCTGCCGCAATATCTTCTAGAGCCTGCCCTTCTGGCAAAAGATTCTCAAAGAAAATACGCACTGCTCTGCTCTGCTGATCGGTCTGTGGCCTTAACTGATCTAACGGCAACACGGGTGACAGTGCAAATGATTTATCCCAAGACAGCCAGGTCGGCGCATAGTCGAAAGCAAATTGGTTACTAGCTGCGTCATGATCTAGCTGTCCAACGATGCGATCCTGTATCCAGACATCAAGCTTCATGATTCGGCCTCTCGGTTTCTTCAGGACGAATAAGCGCTTTAACGGCTTTATGCACCATCCCTCTTGAAGCCGAAGGCACCGCAAACAGACTCACGCCCAACTGGCGCCCAACCTGCAGCAATAATCCAAAGCTCACTGTAGATGGGTCGGTTTCAATACGCTGCATGGTCTGTTTGCTGACGCCTGTACTTAGTGCAGCATCGGCCAGCGTTAACCCACTTTGCGTGCGTGCAGCCCGAATTGCTACACCCAAAAGATCGGGCGATTCAAGAAGCATCTCATCTGGAAATTGTGTTGCAATGACACGACGCATTGTGAACGCCTCATATAAACCTACTATATGAGTACTATATACGACCAGCCTAGAAAAACCAAATAAATATTGATTTAGCAGGCTTTAATCAAAGAATAAGGTTTTAAAGCTATAAAAACTGACAAATCATGATTTATCCTCGGCGTGCACTAACGACACCACCCACCTCATGGATGTGGTGTAGCGCCTGATGCAGCCGTTTGAGGTCTGATACTTCCACCGTAAAAGCCATTTCAGCCGCACCCGATTTGGATTGGGTTTTAACGGCGGTGACATTGAGCCGTTCCCGCGCCAGGACATCGGAGATATCGCGTAGCAAGCCTTGGCGATCCTGCGCATCCACCAGAATATCAACTGCGTAAACCTCGTTTTCCGGCGTGTGACCACCCCAGTCGGCATCAATCACCCGCTCCGGATGCAAGGCAGCGACGTGAAGAAAACTCGGGCAATCTTGCCGGTGTACGGAAATGCCTTTTTCACGAGTCACGAATCCCTGAATGGCATCGGGTGGCACGGGTTTGCAGCATTTCGCCAATTGCGTCTGGATCTGGTCAACCCCCACAATGAGTACACCACTGCCACCGCGGTGACGGGATTGACGCACCATGGCCTCGGGTGACAAATCCGGCAGCGGCAACTCATGCTGCTCGGCAGTCACTGACTTCTGTGGTTCACCGCGCAATGCCTGTTGCAGTGAGCGCAAACCGACTTCATCACGGCCTACGGCAACGAGCAGATCTTCAGCCTGATCGTACCCCAGTGTCTGCGCCACCTGGTCGATGGAGGTGTGGCTAACGCCGGCACGTTGCATTTCGCGCGTAACAATCGCCCTACCCGCAGCCAATGTCTCATCCAGCGCCTGATTGGCAAACCAGGCACGCACTTTGGTGCGTGCTGATTTAGTGATCAGATAACCCTGATGTGGGTTAAGCCAATCACGGGAAGGCCCGCCCTCTTTTACCGAGACGATTTCTACCCGCTGACCCGTTTTAAGGGGGGTGGTCAAAGGCACGAGGGCGCCATCGACTTTGGCGCCCCGGCAGCGGTGCCCTAACTCTGTATGGACGCGATACGCAAAATCGACAGGTGTTGCGCCATCCGGTAAGTCGACCACTCTGCCCTGCGGCGTAAATACATAAAGGGTGTCGTTAAGCGCGGCTTCCCGATAATGTGTTTGCCAATCCCGGCTATCGCCTATGTCATCACGCCAATTAAGCAATTCGCGCAACAACGCAATCTTGTCATCATAAGACCCCGAGCTTGCCGCCCCTTCTTTATAACGCCAGTGTGCGGCAACGCCCAATTCGGCATGCTGGTGCATGTCGTGCGTTCTGATCTGGATCTCTAATGCGCGACCATCCTCGCAATGCACAGCCGTGTGTAGAGACCGATAGTCATTGCCCTTGGGCTGAGAAATGTAGTCATCAAATTCGGATGGAATCGGTGTCCAGATCTGATGCACATAACCCAAGGCTGTGTAGCAATCGGCAATGCTATGCACAACAATCCGCAGCGCACGAACGTCATAGAGCTCATCAAAGCTCAAGCCCTTGCGCTGCATCTTGTTCCAGATACTGTAGATATGCTTTGGGCGGCCGTAGACCTCGGCCTCGACACCCCGTTCATGGAGCGCCTTTTTTACACGTTCAACCGCACTACCGATGAAGGCCTCCCGTTCCAGGCGTTTTTCATCAAGCTTGCGGGCGATATCCTTGTAGGTGTCGGTATGCAGAAACCGGAAGGAAAGATCTTCCAGTTCCCATTTCAGCTCCCAGACCCCCAGTCGATTAGCCAGGGGTGCCAGAAGTTCGAGCGTTTCTCTGGCTACATCCAGACGTGCCGGATCGGGATGCTGTGCGTAATAGCGCAACGTCTGCGTCCGTGACGCCAGGCGGAGTAACACCACGCGCACGTCTTCCACCATGGCCAAGAGCATTTTGCGCAGCACTTCGATCTGCACCTTCAGATCCTGCGGGTTCAGCGTTGCATCTGCCGCAAAGCCCTGCGTTACTGGCCGCATCTGATTCAGGCGATCAACGCCCTTTACCAGTCGCGCAATATCTTCGCCAAACTCCTGCTCGAATTTGTCCTTATTGAAGTGCTCATCATTCGGAAAAGCAAAGAGCAACGCTGCCTGACGGCCGGTGAGATCCAGCCTGAGTTCAGCGGCCAACTTGGCCATCCCTACGGCATGAGGCCAGACAGCTTCCCCGCTGCCCAGCAATGCATCGTCATAAGTTTCTTTGGCATGCACAGCCACGCGCTCGAGGGATTCGCGCTGGGTAGCATCGAGATCCAGCCAGACAACTTCAGGCAACAGCGTTTCAAGCATTCAGGTCGTTTCCAGAAAATCACGGACCAGATCAATCTGGTCTTCAGACATAAACATAGGCGCGTGGCCCACACCTGCTACCGTTTTAAGAATTGCTTTGGGACCTCTCTGTGTCATTTCCAGAGCGGTTTCAGCAGTGAGCAAATCAGATAACGCGCCGTGCACTAACAAGGTAGGACACTGTATCCGGTCATAAATTGGCCAGAGATTGATGTCTTGCCCTAACAACGCCTGTTCAAGAGGCTTGCGTATGTTTCGATCGTAATTGAAACGCCAGCCGCCATTAGGCAAAGGCTTTAGGGTGGTATCAATCAGCGCATCCCAATCGGCATCGGTCTTTAAGGCAAACGGCGTAAAAATAGTCCGGACATAACGCCGGGCCGTTGCGGTATCGCTAAATTCATAGGGTTCGCCCACATAACTTACGATGCGCTTCAATGCTGCCAGGGAGAGCGTGGGACCCACATCATCCAGAATAAGGCGCTTGATGGGCGAATTCGGTTGCCCGGCCAGCATCATGCCGATTAAACCGCCCATAGACGTGCCCAGCCAGTCGACCTGTGTGACGCCAAGCCTGGCAAGCAAGGCAATCATGTCGGCGGCGTAAGTGATGGTGCTGTACCCCATGGGGTCAGCCAGGCAATCACTCTCCCCTCGACCCACAACGTCTGGCGCTATGACCCGATATTTACCGGACAGCGACTGTGCAAGCCGCTCGAAATCCAGGCTATTTCGGGTCAGCCCATGGACGCAAACCAGCACTTGTGGATTTTTTGGATCACCCCATTCACGATAAGCCATGTGATACAGACCCAAAGCGCCACCGCAGAGCACTTTCTGTATCTTTTCCTGATGAGGATTGTTCATGCCGATTCCTTACTGCTCATCCTGAGCCTCTGCTGTCGACGGCCGATCCATCCAGTAGCGCTGGCGAATCTGTCGATACGCTGATACCTGCATGGATGGTAAATCAACCTGAACCATGCCATCCGTATCAGTTCGATAGGTTCTGATTTTACGCGTTTCGTAGGCTGCCATCACGCTTGGCTTCGGATGACGATAGCGATTTCTGTAACCTACTGGAATGATGGCAATTTCTGGTTGTACGGCATCCAGCAATGCCTGACTGGAGCTCGTACCACTGCCATGGTGGGGCACCAGCAGGACCTGGCTATGAGGCAGACCATTCGACACAATTTGCTGTTCATCAGCCAGTTCAATGTCTGAGGTCAGCAGCATCCGCTTGTCGCCAATACTTACCTGCAACACACAGCTCTGATGGTTGCTGGCCAGATCCTTAACTGCTTTAGGCTCAGACGGGTGCATAAAATCAAAACGTACCCCATCCCAGGTCCATCCACTGCCTGCACGACAGGTTTTTGCGCGCACCCCGGGGACGGCATCGGCAAACTGCGTGTCAGGGGCATCTGCGACCCAGCCAACGGGCATGGATTCGAGAACGGATTGGGCACCGCCCGAATGATCGGTATCCCGATGCGTCACCACCATACCATCCAGGCGATCGACACCGATAGCCCGGAGATACGGCACGATGACTCTAACACCGGCATCTGCCTCGCTGCTGTAGTAAGGGCCCGTGTCATAAAGCAGCACACGGCGATGCGTGCGCACAACGACCGCCAGGCCCTGCCCTACATCAAGCACTTCGACTCTGGCTTCACCAGCGGGAATTGCTTCGATTTTAGGGAACACTAACGGCAGACATAAAAAGATAGCCATCCACCGACCGGGCAAACCCGCCGGCATTAACCAGCAAAGCGCGCCCAGCAATGCCAAAGCAAAAACCAGGGGTGATGGTACCGGCGCATGCCAGATGGCAAGTGGTAGTGCCGCAGACCAGTTGAGAAACCCTAACAAAGGGTTCATGAGCGCATTCGCCAGATACAGAAACCCATCCCAGGGCACAACCAGTGCCAGGATCGTGATTGGCGTGACTACACCGCTCACCCAGGGAATTGCCACGGCATTAGTCAGAGGTGAAATTAATGAAAACTGACTAAAAAACAGCAGTAGAAATGGCAGCGTGCCAATCGTAACAGCCCACTGGGTACGGCCAAAACCTTTGAACCATAGGCTGAGACGTTGCCGCCATGAACGTTGTTCGCTGCTACTCACATGCTCGGATAACGCCGCCCACAAGAGCAGGCCTACGGCAACAAAGGAGAGCCAGAATCCGGGGCTCATGCCCGCCCAAGGATCCAGAAGCAAAACAACAACTAACGCCAGCAGGAGGATTTTGAAGGGTGAGACGTGACGTCCGGTTAACAGCGCAATCGCACCCACCGTGAGCATAAACAGTGTTCGCAATGCCGGGACACCCGCGCCTGCAATTAACGTGTAGAAGGCGGCGGCAAACCAGCCACAGAAAACCCCCATCTTCTGTGCTGGTAGCCGGGAG
>JBDLTI010000055.1:0-12123 GCA_039805865.1 Pseudomonadota bacterium
GCACAGTCGTTGCACGACGGCCGCCGAAGATGAATGCCGAGATCGGTACGCCAGCAGGATCTTCCCAGGCGCTATCTACAGACGGGCACTGGTTGGCCGGTGCGGTGAATCGCGAGTTCGGGTGGGCGGCCTTACGACCGGATTCCTTGGCCATTTCAGGCGTCCAGTCTTTGCCTTGCCAGTCGATCAGGTGTGCAGGCGCTTCTTTGGTCAGGCCTTCCCACCAGACGTCACCATCATCAGTCAATGCGACGTTGGTGAAGATAATGTTTTCTTTGAGGGTGTCCAGGGCGTTGTAGTTGGTTTTTTCGCTGGTGCCCGGTGCAACGCCGAAGAAACCGGCTTCCGGGTTAATGGCGTAGAAACGGGTCACGCCATCTTTATCTTTGCGTGGTTTGATCCAAGCGATGTCATCACCAATGGTGGTGATCTTCCAGCCGTTGAAGCTTTGTGGCGGAATCAGCATGGCAAAGTTGGTCTTGCCGCAGGCCGACGGGAACGCCGCTGCAACGTAAGACTTTTCACCTTCTGGCGATTCAACACCCAGAATGAGCATGTGTTCGGCCAGCCAGCCTTCATCGCGGGCCATGCTCGAAGCGATACGCAGGGCGAAACACTTCTTGCCGAGTAGCGCATTGCCGCCGTAGCCCGAACCGTAAGACCAGATTTCACGGGTTTCAGGGTAGTGAACAATGTACTTGGTATCGGGGTTGCAAGGCCATGCCGAGTCTTTCTCGCCTTTTGCCAGCGGTGCGCCAACGGTATGGACGCAAGGAACGAATTCGCCATCCGTGCCCAGCAGTTCAACAACAGCTTTGCCCATGCGGGTCATAGTGCGCATGTTGGTAACGACGTAAGGCGAATCGGAAATTTCGATACCGATGTGCGCGATCGGAGAACCCAGTGGGCCCATCGAGAATGGAATCACGTACATCGTGCGACCATGCATACAGCCCTTGAACAGGCCGTTGAGCGTGGCGCGCATTTTGGCAGGCTCTTCCCAGTTGTTGGTCGGGCCGGCATCAATCTGCTTTTCCGAGCAGATGTAAGTGCGGTCTTCAACGCGAGCAACGTCAGATGGGTCGGAGAATGCCAGGTAGGAATTCGGACGCTTGGCTTCGTTCAGCTTGATCAGTGTGCCGGATTCAACCATTTGCGCGCACAGGCGGTCGTATTCTTCCTGCGAACCATCACACCAGACAACCTGATCTGGCTCTGTCAGTTGAGCAATTTCTTCAACCCAGGCCTTCAGGCGGGTGTTCTTAACGTATTCAGGGGCGTTGATGGCGACCATGGTTTCTCCTGTATGTCCTTGTGCTGTCCGCTGGGTTGCGTTGGCTGAAGCGTGCTGACCAGTCTTCTTGTGGTGAATGTCCGGTGCGCAAAGGCGCATCTCTCATATAAGAGTGCAATTATCGCACTTCATGCACAGCTAAGAAAGTCGGCGTATGCTTTCACCAAAGAATAAAACCCGAGGAGATGGTGCGGTGAGCGACAAAATCGATAAAAAACAGAGTGATAGCGGCGATTCTGCAAAAAACAACACACAACGGCTACGAGAGTCGGCGCTCTATTATCATCGCTTCCCGAAGCCGGGCAAGATTGCAGTCACCCCCACCAAGCAATTAACCAACCAATATGACCTCTCGATGGCCTATTCGCCAGGGGTGGCGGCAGCTTGTGAGGAAATTGTTGCCAAACCGGAAGAGGTTGCCACGCTCACGTCCAGAGCCAATCTCGTGGGCGTAATTACCAATGGTACTGCGGTACTGGGCCTGGGAAACATCGGCCCACTGGCAGCAAAGCCAGTCATGGAGGGCAAGGGCGTGCTCTTCAAGAAATTTGCCAACATCGATGTGTTCGATCTGGAGGTCAGTGAAAACGATCCGGATAAGCTGGTAGAAATTATTGCCAGCCTGGAGCCCACCTTTGGCGGGATTAACCTCGAAGACATCAAAGCGCCCGAGTGCTTCTATATTGAGAAAAAACTACGCGAGCGCATGAAGATTCCGGTCTTCCACGACGACCAGCACGGCACGGCCATTGTGGTGGGGGCCGCAGTGCTCAATGGACTGAACCTACTCGGTAAAGATCTGAAGCAGATCAAACTGGTGACCTCGGGTGCGGGCGCTGCTGCGTTGGCCTGTCTGGGGCTGTTGGTGCAACTGGGCATCCCCGTTGAGAATATCTGGGTCACGGATATCCACGGCGTCGTTTACGAAGGCCGTCCGGAAGACATGGATCCCATTAAGGCGCGTTATGCCAAGAAAACGGATGCCCGTAAGTTGGCAGAGGTCATTGAAGGCGCTGATGTCTTCCTGGGCCTTTCCGCCGGCGGGGTGCTCAAGCCGGAGATGGTGGCCAAGATGGCCAAAGACCCGTTGATTCTGGCATTGGCCAATCCCACACCGGAAATTCTGCCGCATGAGGTGAAGGCGGTACGTGACGATGCCATTATCGCGACGGGTCGTTCGGATTATCCGAACCAGGTGAACAACGTGCTGTGCTTCCCGTTCATCTTCCGTGGTGCGTTGGATGTGGGCGCTTCGACCATTACGGAAGAAATGAAGCTGGCAGCAGTTAAAGCCATTGCAGATCTGGCGCGCGCCGAACAGTCCGATGTCGTTGCGTCAGCGTACGGGGAGAAGGTGAGCGGCTTTGGTCATGAATACCTGATTCCCAAACCGTTTGATCCGCGTCTGATTGTGAAAATCGCACCAGCGGTTGCTAAAGCAGCTATGGATTCCGGGGTGGCCACCCGACCGATTCGTGACTGGGATTCGTATCTGCAAAGTCTGAATGACTTTGTGTATCACTCAGGCATGATCATGAAGCCAGTCTTCGCCCAGGCTAAGTTGGCACCCAAGCGCATTGTATTTGCCGAAGGCGAAGAAGAGCGCGTGCTGCGTGCTGTCCAGGTGATCTGCGATGAAGCTATCGCTAAACCGGTGTTGATTGGCCGACCGGCAGAAATTGCTCGAAAGATCGAGGCCGCCGGTTTGAGAATTCGTGAAGGCGTTGATTTCGAGGTCATTTACAACGATGGTGCGTTCTTCGAAGCGCATTATGATGAGTTCTGGCAGGAATATCATCGGCTGACCGAGCGCAAAGGGGTCGGCGCAGAGTATGCCAAGCGGGAAATTCGACGTCGCGCAACGCTTTATGCCGCATTAATGGTGCGGTTGGGTTATGCCGATGGTCTGGTTTGTGGCACGTTCGGCCGATATGAATTACATCTAACACACGTTGAAAACATCATTGGCAACGCGGATGGGGTGGATCGTTTGTCTGCGATGAACTTGCTGATGCTGCCAGGCCGCACGGTGTTTATTGCAGATACCTATGTGAATTACGACCCGACTGTAGAGGAACTGGTAACGACGACACTGCTGGCTGCCGAAGAAATTCGCCGTTTCGGGATAGCGCCTAAAGTGGCATTGCTTTCGCATTCATCATTTGGCAGTCTGGATACGCCGACCGCGCAGAAGATGCGGGCGCTGCTGGCGCGTCTGCATGAAGTGGCGCCGTCATTAGAGGTAGAAGGGGAGATGCATGGTGATGCTGCGTTGGATGAGGTGATCCGTTCGCAGGTCTTCCCGAATAGTCGTTTGAAAGGCCCTGCCAATCTGCTGGTGATGCCTAATCTGGATGCGGCCAACATTGCATTTAATCTGCTCAAGGTTGCGGCAGGGGACAATTTGACCGTGGGGCCGATTTTGCTGGGCTCGCGTAAACCGGCACATATTCTGACGCCAACAGCAACGGTTAGGCGTATTGTGAACGTGACGGCGCTAGCCGTGGTCGATGCTTTGATGGACGAACAGCAGCGAAGCTGAAATATTGCTTAAGAGAAATCGTCTATCCTGTTAATTTAATTGGCATTGCACCCGGATTTTCTTTTGAAAATCCGGGTCTTTGCGCTAAAATGCAGCCATTAAATATGAATTAGGTTCCGCTCGGCCTTTCTGACGGAACGCTTTACTCGGATGGTGCGTTGTTATGGCTTTGAATAAGCGTTTTCTCTCCAGGAAATTGATGGCGGTGCTCGTCATGAGCGGGTTGCTGTCCGCTTCTGTCGGCTATGCGGCAACGGCTTCGAAGACGGCAGCTTCGGATGCGAAGCAGAGCAGCAAGAGCAAAACGGTTGCAGCCAAAAGCAAAAAGAACGCCAAGCCTGTGAAATCTCAGGCGCTGAAAGAAACGCCTAAAACAGTTGCTGCGCAGAACGCCGCTCGCGACAAAGTGGTCAGTGCCACCTCTAAAAAACCAAGCCGCCTGCTAGCGAGTAAAAAGCCACGCGATAACCCGCCAAAGAACTGGGGTGAGTGGAACGGCCCGGTAGGCAGTTCGCCAGGCTTGCATTCACATGCGGCATTGCTGTTGGATATGCAGAATGGCGAGGCGGTGTATCAGAAGAATGCAACACAGATTGTGCCGATTGCGTCGATTACCAAGCTGATGACCGCAATGGTGATGCTGGATGCGCATTTGCCAATGAATGAAGAGTTTTATATTACCGACGATGATGTGGATACCTTGAAGGGTAGCCGCTCGCGTCTTGCGGTGGGTACACAACTCTCACGACAGGAAGCGTTGGTGCTTGCACTCATGTCGTCAGAGAACCGCGCTGCCCATTCGCTAGGACGCAATTATCCGGGTGGTATTACGGCGTTCGTTGCGGCCATGAATCGTAAGGCGCAGGAGCTCGGTATGACGAATTCGCGTTTCATTGATCCTACCGGTTTGAATTCCGGCAATGTTTCAACCGCACGCGATTTGGCCAAGATGGTTACTGCTGCCTCGAAGTACCCCGCGATTCGAGAAGCATCAACCACGACCGATGCCAGGCTGGATGTGCGTGGTCGTATGCAGGAGTATCGCAATACCAATCCGTTGGTCCGTTCGGATGATTGGGATATTGGCGTGACCAAAACAGGGTTCATTCGTGAAGCAGGCAAATGCCTGGTGATGCAAGCAAAAGTCAATAACCGGCCGATGGTGTTTGTGCTGCTGGATTCGGAAGGTTCAATGACTCGTGTCGGTGATGCCAATCGCCTGAAGAAGTGGGCTGAAGCTCAGAGCTAATGGTTCAGAGACGCGCGCCAAGTGCGCGTGACACCGCGTCTGCACAAGATTTGAGCGCAGGTACCCATACCTTCTCGTGCTCACTGAAGCGATCGCTGGGTGAGGAAACCGATACGGCCGCAACGAGTAGCCCCTGATCATCGCGCACGGGTGCGGCAACACAGCGCAAGCCTAGCTCGGCTTCTTCATTATCAAAAGCAATGCCTGCATTGTGTGCTTCGGTGAGGGCGTTGTTTAATCTCGAAAGATCGGTCAGTGAGTGTTCGGTATTGCCCGGCAACCCTGTTCGTTTGGCATATGCCGCAACTTGAACGGAACTATCTTCAGCGAGAAAGAGCTTGCCTAGAGAGGTTAAGTGCAGGGGGGCGCGAGAACCAACGCGATAGAAGACGCGCACGCGGGCTGCATTGGCGGCCGCACGATCCAGGTAAATAATCTCGTCGCCATCCCGAATCGCCAGATTGACGGGTTCGCCGATCTGTTCGTGCAGTTGCTCGATAAAGGGACGTGCAACATCGCGAATTTGTAGACGCTCGCGAACCAGGTTGCCATACTCGAGCCAGCGCAAACCCAGGCGATAAAAACCACCGACCTGATGCTCCACAAGACCGATGCTGGCCAAAGCGCCCAGAATGCGATGCACCGTAGAAATGTTGAGGCCAGATTCACTGGCTAGGAGTTTTAATCCTATGGGCGAAGGGTGGCCAGCCAGAATGCCGAGCAGCAAATCTGCACGCTCAAACACCTGAATGCCATTGTTAGTCGTGCGCTTTGTTGGAGATTCGGAGGTCATTGATCAGGCAGGTGGCGTATAGAAAAGATAGAATGCGTGCAGGAACATTTCAGAGACTCGACCGTATTTTACTATGTGAAAACAGGTCTTGATGCAGGGATAACAGATGACAGGTTGTTGCACTTTGCCGCCGCGTGAAGCGCCGGCGATTCCGTTGTGGATAAATGGGCGTCCGTTGCTGGCGATGCCGCTGGAATTTAATGAGATTCGCGAATCAGCAACCCAACGTTTAATTCGTCGGGTGCCCATGGTCGATGAGGTATTGGCAGCGAGCGCGATATTTTGTGCGAATCATTCACAGCGATTAGCGCCAGAAGCTGTAAAAGAATTTCTGACGTCTTTGTTGCAGGCGCTAGAAGAGTTGGAAGACCATTTTGCCGGACTCAGTGCGGTGGAAAGTCATACGCATCTGGAGTCAGGTAAGGCGGACGTGGCGAATGCGATCGCGAGTGTTCAGTCATTGTTAGAGAAACCGCTGGCATCCACCTATCGCTTAGACCAGTCTGTGTTGACGCTATCTGGGCCCGGTATGCCGCTTTCAGCAGCGGTTAACCTGGTATTGCCGGTCGTGATCAACGGGGGAGCGGTCACGCTGGCTCCGGATGTTAACGCACCATCTTGTGCCTTAGCGCTGACTGAATTATGTGGTCAATGTGGATTGCCTGACGGCTTGTTTAATGTAGTCTATGTACGTGACCCTGTCGCGTTACAGTTGGTGAACGAACCGGGTATCGCACAAGTACGGTTGTTTGGCCCAAGTGCATGGGCGCAACGTTGGCAGACAGCTGCGATGGATTGGAAAACCCCCTGCGAGTTGGTGCTGGCCTAGTCAGACAACAGATTAAAGCTATTGCAGTAGCGGCCTAAGCCACTGAATGAGCGTTGGTAGCGCGAGGGCAGTGAGTAAACCATTTAATCCCATACCAAGTGCGGCAAAGGCGCCCATGGTTTCGCTGACCTGAAATGCACGTGCAGTCCCGATGCCATGGGCGGCAACGCCTAGCGCAAACCCGCCCACAGCCTCATCTTTTATTTGGAGCCAGCGGAATAGCGTTTGTGCGGTGATTGCGCCAAGGATCCCTGTGGCGATGACCATGACCGCTGCTAAAGAGGGGTGGCCTCCGATTCGTTCGGCAATCCCCATGGCAATCGGTGTGGTGACAGATTTGGGCGCAAGCGAAAGCAGCGTGGGTAAACTACCATCCGCCCAGTGGCCGACGAATAGAGCGCTGAGCATGGCGGTCATCGAACCACCCAGTAAAGCGATCAGTAGCGGTCCGGCCAGACCAACCAATCGTTGAAATTGACCATAGAGCGGAACTGCCAAGGCAACTGTTGCTGGCCCCAGCAAAAAATGGACGAATTGTGCGCCACTGAAGTAGGTGTCGTAGGGCGTGCCGGTGAGTGTGAGTAAAGCCAGTAACAAGATAACGGCAATCAGCACCGGATTGGCAATGGGATGTGCGCCACAACGGCAGTAAATCCAATGGGCCATCTGGTAAGCCACCAGCGTCATCGTTAACCAGAATAGCGGTGTGGCAGAGAGGTAGACCCAGGTCTGTGAAATGCGCTCAGGCATGATGCGCTCCCGGCTTTTGACGGGTCAGTGAGCGCAGAATAAGTGCGGTGACCGCCATGGCACCGAGCGTGCTCACGATGAGCGCAACGCTAATCGGCAACCATTCATCAACAATCAGCTGTAGGTAAAGCATCACACCCGTGCCAGCGGGCACGAAAAGCAGAGATAGATGTTGTAACAGTGTGCTGGCAGTTTCTTGGAGTGCTTTCGGGATCGGGCGGTCACCGTGGCCACGTATGACCAGGGTCATAAAGAGCAGTGCCATACCAATGACCGGCCCGGGAACCGGTAGGTCGAGGACATGCGCCAGAATCTCTCCGGTCAGTTGATAGAGCAGCAACCAGGTGAGTGCAACGATCATGAAACAAGTCTCCTCAAAGACGGACGGCACCCTCAGGTGCCGTCTTGTGGAAAGCGAGGCGGGTTAGGCCATGGCTTCGTACAACGGTAGCGTCAGGAACTCCGGATATTCAGGGGTCAGTGACATCTTGTCGAAAATCACGGCAGCCTGATCATAGGTTGCGGTATCTTCGCCCTGAGCGCTCACCGTGGCTTTGACCTTGGCCAGCTCTTCGCCGATCATGCCGCGGACCATCTCGACGGTAACCTTGCGGCCATCATCCAGAATGCCCTTCGGCGAAACCACCCACTGCCAGACCTGCGAACGGGAGATTTCAGCCGTAGCCGCATCTTCCATCAGGTTGTGAATCGGTACGCAGCCGTTACCAGCCAGCCAGCTACCGAGGTAGTGAATGCCGACGTTGATGTTGTTGCGCAGACCGGCTTCGGTGATCGGCGTTTCCGGTTGGAAGTTCAGCCAATCCTTGGCGCCGAATTCTTCGGTGCGCTGCTTTTCCCATTGGTTCGGACGATCGCCCAGCACTTTCTGGAATTCTTCGGCAGCGATTGATACCAGGCCGGGGTGCGCGACCCAGCCGCCATCAAAGCCATCGTTGGCATCGCGGGTCTTGTCGTGACGGATACCGGCCAGCGCCTTTTCGTTGGCGACCGGGTCGTTCTTGATCGGGATCAGGGCCGACATGCCGCCCATGGCCGGTGCACCACGCTTGTGACAAGCCTTGACCAGCGCCAGTGCATACGAACGCATGAACGGCACTTCCATGGTGATCGCGCCACGTTGGGCCAGACAGAAATCCTTGTTCTTCTTGAACTTTTTGATGCAGCTGAAAATGTAGTCCCAGCGACCGGCATTCAGGCCAGCCGAGTGTTCGCGCAGTTCGTACAGAATCTCTTCCATCTCGAAGGTGGCGAGAATGGTTTCAACCAGTACGGTCGCCTTGATGGTGCCTTGTGGCAGACCGATTTCATTCTGGGCCATCACGAAGATATCGTTCCACAGACGGGCTTCCAGATGGCTTTCCATCTTCGGCAGATAGAAGAACGGGCCGGCGCCGCGGTCAATTTGCTCTTTAGCGTTGTGGAAGAACACCAGGCCGAAATCGAAGATACCGCCGGAAACGCGCTGACCATCGATCAGTACGTGTTTCTCGTCGAGGTGCCAGCCGCGCGGACGAATCTGCAGCGTAGCGATCTTGTCATTCAGTTTGTACTCTTTACCGGCTTCGTTCTTGAACGAGAGCTTGCGGCGGATGGCATCGTACAGATTAACCTGACCCTGGATCTGGTTTTCCCAGTTCGGGCTGTTCGAATCTTCGAAGTCGGTCATGTACGAATCAGCGCCCGAGTTGTAGGCGTTGATGATCATCTTGGCTTCAACCGGGCCGGTGATTTCGGTACGGCGACGTTCCAGTGCCTTTGGCAGCGGCGCCACTTTCCAGTCACCTTCGCGGATATGTTTGGTTTCTGGCAGGAAGTCGGGCATTTCACCGGCGTCTATGCGAGCCTGGCGTTCGATGCGGGCCTTTAGCAGTTCCTGGCGACGCGGCTCGAAAGCGCGATGCAGCTTGGCGACGAGAGCCAGCGCTTCAGGCGTCAGGATTTCATCGTAACGGGCATTGATCGGACCAGTGATTTGAACGCCGGCAGGTAGTGTGAGGCTCATGTGAAAACTCCGTAAATGTAAGAAGCAAACCAAAAAATAAGTCAAATTTCTATGATGTTTCACATTCTATTGCAGTGCAAATGGAATTAAAAGATGTAAAAATATCCGTTCTTCTTATACTTTAAGTATCGAATAGGCGGAGAAAGCACATGAACCCGTTCAAGGAAATGCAGGCACTGGCGCTGGTGGCGACACATGGCTCTCTGTCGGCGGCTGCGCGCGTTGAAGGCGTCACGCCGGCCATCATTGCACGGCGGCTTGATGCATTAGAGGAGCGTTTGGGGTCTCAGCTATTGCACCGAACAACCCGTCGGATATCGTTTACTGAAGCAGGGGAAAACTATCTAGAAGATTGCATTCGGATATTGAACGACCTGGCAGGAGCGGAAGCAGCTGCAGCAAGAGGCAGTGTTCAGGTGAGCGGACACCTGCGGATGACAGCACCCGCAGGATTTGGGCGCCGCCATGTGGCACCGCATGTGCCTGTATTTCTCGAGCGGCATCAGGACGTGAGTATTTCCCTGGATTTGTCTGACCGTCTGGTGGATCTGGTGAATGAGGGTTTTGACTGCGGCATACGTTTGGGGGCGCTGGCTGACTCCAACCTGGTTTCTGTGCATCTGGGAGAAATGCAGCGCGTGGTCGTTGCATCGCCAGCCTATCTCGAAAAGTGTGGCGTACCACAGACCCCGGAAGATCTCTCGTCACACGACTGCCTGGCATTGGGGCCGCAGCGCGGTTGGACATTCCGGTCTGGGGGATCAGGTACCAAGACTCGCAGCATCCGCGTTAAAGGCTCGATGGAGTGTAACGATGGGGTCGTACTTGCCGAGTGGGCAAGAGCAGGGGCTGGCCTGGCCTGGCGCTCGATGTGGGAGGTAGGAGAGGATTTACAGGCGGGACGCCTGATCAGTGTTCTGGATGCATGGGCGGCACCGCCAGTTGGTATTTATGCGGTGTTCCCGGAACGGCGGCATTTGCCGCTGAAGGTACGCGCTTTCATTGATCTGCTGAAAGACGCTTACACCCAAAAGGATTATTGGCTACCCTAGTGCTGTGCGCTAGAGCAGCCTCGAACCAAATGGTTAGCTCAGCACGGCGAGAGCAGCCTCGTAGTTTGGCTCGTTCTTGATCTCACTGACCAGTTCGCTATGAAGAACACGGTTATTTTCATCGAGTACGATCACGGCGCGTGCCGTCAGGCCGGCGATGGGGCCGGATTCGATAGCCACACCATAGTTCTGGATGAATTCCCGGCCGCGCATGGTCGACAGGGTTTGTACGTTATCCAGACCTTCGGCACCACAGAAGCGCGTTTGTGCAAAAGGCAGATCCGCCGAGATGCACAGCACCACCGTGTTGTTGAGTTGAGAAGCCTTGGCGTTAAATTGGCGTACCGATGTCGCACAGGTGGGGGTGTCGATACTCGGGAAAATGTTCAGCACTTTGCGTTTGCCAGCAAAATTTTCCAGCGTGACGTCGCTCAGATCTTTGGCGACAAGTTTGAAGGCGGGGGCAGCGGTGCCGGGTTGTGGGAGCGTGCCGCCGATTTGAATCGGGTTGCCGCCGAGGGTAACGGTTTGAGTCATGGTGGGGTCCTGTAGGTGTGTGTTGTTGTGTTTGGCCAGTTTAGCTGGATTGAGCAGAAAAAACCTACAAACAAAAACAGCACCCGGAGGTGCTGTCTCTGCTGAAGCGGTTCAGTTCTTAGTGGAACTGCTCTTCTTCGGTCGAACCGGTCAGTGCCTTCACGCTCGACGTGCCGCCCTGGATGACGGTGGTCACTTCGTCGAAGTAACCGGTGCCGACTTCCTGCTGGTGCGAAACGAAGGTGTAACCCTGGTCGCGAGCTGCGAATTCTGGCTCTTGAACCATGTCAACGTAATGCTTCATGCCTTCGCCGCCAGCGTATGCCTTGGCGAACTTGAAGGTGTTGTACCAGTTGACGTGGATACCGGCCAGCGTGATGAACTGGTACTTGTAACCCAGTGCCGACAGCTCTTCCTGGAAGGAAGCGATTTGCTTGTCGTTGAGGTTCTTTTTCCAGTTGAACGATGGCGAGCAGTTGTACGACAGCAGCTTGCCTGGGCAAGCGGCTAGAACTGCTTGGGCGAATTCACGGGCGAAGCCGATATCAGGCACGCCAGTTTCACACCAGACCAGGTCAGCATACGGTGCGTAAGCAACGCCACGGCTGATCGACTGCTCCAGACCGTTCTTGACGCGATAGAAACCTTCCTGGGTGCGCTCACCGGTCAGGAATGGCTTGTCGTTTTCGTCGTAGTCCGAAGTGATCAGGTTGGCAGCTTCAGCATCGGTACGAGCCAGGATTAGCGTTGGTACGCCCATCACGTCAGCAGCGAAACGGGCCGAGATCAGCTTTTCGATGGCTTCACGGGTTGGTACCAGAACCTTGCCACCCATGTGACCACACTTCTTGGCAGCAGCCAGTTGGTCTTCGAAGTGAACACCCGCAGCACCGGATGCGATCATGTTCTTCATCAGTTCGAACGCGTTCAGAACACCACCAAAACCCGCTTCTGCATCGGCAACGATTGGCAGGAAGTAGTCGATGAATTCTTTGTCGCCTGGATTCACACCGCGCGACCACTGAATTTCGTCAGCGCGCTTGAAGGTGTTATT